>CAMWRJ010000054.1 GCA_947176635.1 uncultured Mycoplasmataceae bacterium | reverse complement strand
TTTAATAAATTAACAAAAGAAAAAATTATTAATTAATTTTGTGACATTAAAATTAATAATATTAAAACACCTTTAAATTTAGAAGCAGCAATTAGTACTGGTGGAGGTGTTGATACAAAACAATTAGATCCTAAAACATTTGAATCAAAACTAATTAATAACTTATATTTTATTGGAGAAGTTAATAATACAAACGCTTTAACAGGTGGATATAATATAACAGTTTGTTTTTCATCAGCTATGTGTTGTAGTGAACATTTAAATAAAAATTAGAGAACACTTTTAATTAAGGTTCTCTAATTTTTAATCATTATATTAGTTTTAAGATAAATAAGTACTATCTCCAAAAGTCATTACATAATTTAAATATAATGGATCTTTTGTTTTTGAAACGATCTCTATTTTAATTTTTTGTGGATTATTTGCTACATAATGGAATAATGAATCATTATAAACTACTTTATTGTTTTTCTTTTTATGAACATTAAATAATTTTCCATTTACATATATATCGAATACTGTATCATTTTTATCACTTCATTGTCCAATAATTTCAAAACCTGAACAATTATTTAAAGTAAAACTAATTTTATTATTTATATCAATTGAATTTACATATAAATTATTTAATGCAGATGAGTTTAATTCATCATTTTTTCTAAATGATCAACCTTGTGTTAGATTCATTAATGGATTATTGAATCCAAATGAGTTAGATAAACTTAAAAATTTAGCTGAAGAGAATCTAATTCATTTTATAGAAAGTGCTGATTTTGGACCATTAACCATTAATTCGTTATCCATTTCAACTTTAACTGATTTAACTGTTTTAGGATTTGATAAATTCAATTTTGATACAGTACTTAATCTATCATTGAATTGTGTACCATAATCGCCTTCATATAAAATTGTTGGATTTAATGTTTGCTCATTATCATCATATCCTGTAATTTTTATTTTTGTAGGACGAGCATTAGTTCAGTTATTAGTTCTTCCTGCTAAATAAAAAGAAGCAAGATGTTGTTTTTGTTTAAAAATTAAATTAACTTCTAAAGAAGCTGGTTTATCTTGAGATCAAATTTCAACTATATCATCATTAAATTCATTTAATATTTCTGCTTTTACAACTTTGTTATTTTCTTTATTTTTTGCATTTATTTCATAGTTTTCAGGTTCAATGATATCTGGCATAATTGAATAAGTACTTAAATTACATGCAGCAGTTAATGATCTATTAAATATTTCACGATTAATTTGTCTTGGTTTATATTTATATTTCGGGTCAGTTAATAATTCTAAATATTTATTAGTATTATTATCAAAATTAACATAACTTGATAAAATATTTACCATTTTATCTAATACCTGATCTGTTTCAGGGCTATTTTCAACTGTATTATATTTAATATTTAAATCAAATCCACCAGCACCACCAGTATTAATTATTTGATTTTCAAAATTTAATACTTCACCTTTTTTCATTTGTTTTGCATATGTTTGTTTAAATTTTGGAGTATCATGATTTTCATTATATACTTGTTCACCATTTACAAAAACTTTAATATAATCATCATATTTATTTTCAAATTTATAATAACCATCTTTTGGAGCAACAAATTTATATTTAATTTTAATTCCTCTTATTTGAGTATCTTCAAAAAGAACTGTATTAAATTTTGTTGCTATTTTATAATTTGGTTCTTTAGAATTCAATTCTTCAAAAGCTTGATTTGCATTTTTTGTTGATAATATTGGATATGTTTCAAGAACTGCAGAATTTATTTCTTGTCTAACTTTGATTTTAAATTTATATTCATCAACATAATTAGTTGGTTTATTATTTCAATTTCCAGGAATGATTGAAATATCAAATTCATCAATTTCATTTGATTTTGCATTGTTTGGAGTATATATTAATTTTTTGTTATTATTTGGATCTAATTCTAATTTTCCACCTAATTTTGTTTTGTTATGGAATTTAATTGATGTAAAATTAAAATTTTCATTTGTTGATACAATCATATTTTCAAAATCAAAAGTATATGGATTATGTGGTGGGATTTCAAATGCAGGTAAAATATCATTAGTATATGTATATTCATTAGTTTCAGAATTATATAAATATGAACCACATGCATATTGATTAGCTACAAAATCAACACCTTTATATTGTGCATTTAAACGATCTATAATTTGTTTTTCATTAGAATTTGCTGCACTATATGATGTAACTCAATCATTTCAATATCTAGAATAAGTTTCAAAAGCAGGTCACATATTGATTTTAAATGTATCACTTAATCTTGCAATTTCAGATAATCCAGTTCATCCTTGTGCATTAGCTGGATGGTTTCTTACATCATCTCTAACATATTCAGCATAATTTTTAGATCCTAAGAAAAATAATAATATTGAATAAATTGGATATTCATCACAACTACCTTTGTATCTAAGTTGTTTCATAATAGAATAAGGTGTATCTAAATAAGGTCAACCAATATCATAATTTTTATTAACATTTTCTCCAGAAAAATTTACTTCGTTTCTAAATCTTGTAATATCTGAAATTATACTTAAATTAAAAGCAGTTACTTGGTTAGTTTCACCATGTGTTCTTTTTGAAAATAAAGCATTGTCTTGTTGGAAATTATGATTAATTTCATGAAATACACCTCATGAATTACCAGCATTAAAAACTTCTTCAGGTTCAGAGTAAAAAATTGAATTAACACCTCAATTAGTAGGGCAATAAAATGACATACCACCACCTCAAGCACCTGCTCCACCTCAAATATCATCACAAAATTCCATATTTAATCTTTTTACTGAATTAGATAAATCAACACCTGCTAAATAATTACTTAAATATAAAAAATCATTTCATTTTTTAAAACTATTTACAGGATAAATTAAATCTTTAATATTTCTTCCACCAATTGTATTTAAACCATTAAAACCAATTGATAAAGAAAAATATGGAGATCACGCTTGTAACACAGGAGCAATTTCATTGTTACTAGCTTTTTGTAATTGATCGAATCATTCTTTTTCTGTTGTAATTCCATCTTGATAATAAATACATGGAATTGCACCTTTAACTGTAAATTTTAAATTTTGTATTTGACTATATAAAGGAATTTCACCTGGTTTTGTGATTGAATCTCTAATATCGATTGATAAACCACCACCAAATGGAGAACCAATTTTAAATGTTTGTCCTGTAATTGCATTTTGTCCAAAATGTGTTTCTATAAAAGGATATCTATTAGAAATTCTACCTGTATCTGTACTAACTTTATTATCCCACATATTTTGATTGATAACAAAATCAACAAAATTTTGTCTATTCTTTATTAAATCTCAAGTTTCATCATCAAATGTTATTTCTATTTCTTCACCTGCAGGAACAAATAAACCTAAAGTTAAATCTCCTCTTACTGCTGTTGAGACTTCAAATTCTTTTGTAACAGATTTAATATTAGAAACATCATTCAAAAAGAATTTATCAGCAGCTAAATGTTTTTTAAATGTTCCTTTTTTAATTTCATTACAAATTCAATCGGGATTATTGTATTTAATTTTTTGATCTTCTTCTGTTACAACTTCACCATTTGCATTAATATATTCACCATTTTCATTAGTAACTCTTTCATTATATACAACTTCACAACCATTAATGGTGTCATTTGGGTTTGAATTGTTTGTAAAAATATTTTGATTATTTTGTTCGTAATTAAAATCTTGTCCTGGATATCTAAAATTATAATTTTCGTGATATTTTTTATAAATTTCACTATCATAATATTCGGTTTGTAATTGTCTTTTTTCTTCATTAACTATTCTAGAATTAAATGTTCCAATTGAAAAAACGTTTTCATTTTTTACTAGATTAGCATCTAAAGTTGATGGTGTTGTATCAGGAATATATTCATTATTTTTTGAAGAACATGAAGTTAAAATAATTACTGGAATTATTGATACTAATCCAGCACTTAAAGATAAAATAATTTTATTTTTTAATTTCATAATAGGATGTACTCCTTTATAATTTAAATTATTGTTAATATTTTATTGTTCTTTACATTTAATTAATGTGTTTTAGTGATGAGGCCTCTTATTAGCCCA
>CAMWRJ010000053.1 GCA_947176635.1 uncultured Mycoplasmataceae bacterium | reverse complement strand
CATAAATCCTCATAAAAAATAATAAAAAATCATTAAGTAGTTATTATAAATAAAAAATATATATTTTTTATAAATAATTTATTAAGAACTAAATAAAAAACCAGAAAAATTAATTTCTGATTTTTGATTATTATTTACATTTATTTAACATTTGTTTAACATTTTCAATTTTTAATCCATATCTACCAATTAAAAATCCATCAATATGTTCTTGTTTCATAAATAAATCTAAATTTGTTTTATTAACATTTCCGCCATAACAAATTTTAAAATGATGCTGATGTTGATTAAATAATTCTTGTTTTAAAATTTTAAATAAATTATTAATTTGTTCAGCATTGATTTCAAATTTAGTGTTAACTGCATATTTAGGTTCATAAGCTAAAATTACTTTATCATAGTTTTGAACATTTTTTATTAATGTATTAATTTGTTCTAATAATGTTGATAATGTAATTTCAAAATCATGTATACTATCTTCACCAAAACAAATTAAAGAAGTCATACTAGTATTTGTACAATTAATAACTTTTTGGTTAATATCTGATAAAGATAAATTAAAATATTTTAATTCTTCACAATGACCTAATAAACAATATTTTAAATTTTTAAATTCTATTAATTGTTCTAATGTGTTACATGAAGTATAAGCACCTAAACCTTCTTGAAAAAAAGATTGAATCCCTAATGAAAATTTATATTTATTTAATGATAAATAAGCTGATAGATGATTAATAAAAAAAACAAAATTATTACTATTTTGTTTTTTAAATAAATGATTAATTTTTTTAAAGTAATCTTGTGTTTGTTTAACAGTAAGATTTGCTTTTAAATTAATAAAAAATAATTTTGACATTATTTATAAAATTTTGAATAAATTGGAGTTGGTTTTCCAAATCCACCAGCTACTTCAATTGTTTCACCAGTAATGTATGTTGATAAATCTGAACCTAAGAATAAAACCATATTAGCGATATCTTCAACTTTACCAATTCTTTTCATTACTAAATTATCAATAAATACATTTCTGAATTCATCATTTAAGCCTTCAAGTGCAGCTTTTGTACCAATTAATCCTGGTAAAACATTATTTACTCTAATACCAAATTTACCAACTTGAACTGCCATATTTTCAGTTAATGAATTAATTGCTGATTTAGATGTACAATAAGCAATTCTTGAAATATCTGGAACAACTGAACCAATTGTTGAAATATTTACAATTGAACCAGCAATTTTTTCTTTAATCATAATTTTAATAGCTTCTTGAGATGTAATAAATACACTTCTTAAATTTCTTTCAAAAATTGTCATGTAATCTTCATATTCAGTATTCATAATTGTTTGGTCTTTTGCTAAATTTGTACCACCATAATTATTAACTAAAATATCAATTCTTTTTTCAATTTTATAAACATCACTAATACAAGTTCTGTATGAATCAAGGTTATTAGCATCAAAATAAGTAAATGCTAAATTTAAATTTTTATTAGCATCAAAGATTTTTTGTGCTGTTTCTTTGTTTCTTGCAGCTAAATAAACTTTTGCTCCCGCTTTTGCTAATGTTAAAGCACTTTCTAAACCAATACCATTTGTTGAAGCTGTAACAACAGCAACTTTTCCTTTTAAATCAATATTAAACATTTTTAATTCTCCTTACATTTTAATATATGCTTCAATTCCTAATATATCTAAAGAATTTCTAATAATATTTTTTGTTGCATAAACTAATGCAATTCTTTGTTTTTTTAATTCTTCATTTTCGATATTTAAAATTTGTACATTGTTATAATAATTGTGAAATAATTTAGCTAAGTTATAAACATAATTTGTAACTTTATGTGGCTCTAAATTTTTAGCAGCATTTTCTATACAAATTTCATAATAATTTAATTCACTTAATATTTCTTTTTCAATATCTAATTCTAATAAATTAGTATTAATTTCTTTTTTATTTATCTTTGGCGCTTTATTTAATAAAGTATTAGCTCTAGCATGAGCATATTCAACATAATAAATTGGATTTTTTGAATCTTGTTGTGTTGCTATATCAACATCTAATTCTAAGTGAGTTGAAATAGATGTTGATAATAAGAATCATCTTGCTGCATCTTTACCAATTGCATTTACTAAATCAATTAAAGTTAAAGATTGACCAGTACGTTTAGACATTTTAAATTCTTCACCATTTTTAACTAATCTAACCATTTGCATACATGCAATTTCTAATTGTTCTGCTTTGTACCCTAAAGCTTGTAATGCTATTTTCATACGAGTTATATAACTGTAATGATCAGAACCTCAAATTGCAATTAATTTTACTGGTTTAGGAGGACGATTCAATTTAATTTCATGATAAGCAATATCTGGCATAAAATAAGTTGGTTTACCATCAGATTTAATTAAAACACGATCTTTATCATCACCAAATTTAGTTGTTTTTAATCAAATTGCTCCATCTTTTTCATAAACATTATCACCTAATTTTTTAATTGTTTTAGGAATTAAACCACTATTATGAATTTTTAATTCACTAAAATAAATATCAATATGAGTACCAATTGCTGCTAAATCAATTTGAATTTGTTTTAATAAATAATCTCTAGCAAATTTTCTAATTATAAAATTTTCTTTTTCATTAACAATATTAAAACTTTCATAATTAATTTCAGTATTGATGAATTTATATTTATATTTTTTAAATAAAGCTTCAGCAACTAATTTAATTTCATCACCATGATAACTATCATTAGCCAATTCTGCTTCAATATTTAATAATTGTTTATATCTAACTAGAACTGATGCAGCTAATATATTCATTTGATTTCCTGCATCATTTACAACATATTCACGTACAACATGATTTCCTGTTTTTTCTAATAATGAAACAAATACATCACCATTAACAGCATTTCTTGCATGACCTATATGTAATAATCCTGTAGGATTTGCTGAAACTCATTCAACATTGTAAGTTAATCCTGTTTTTGGAAAAATAGGATATTTTTTATCTTGAATTATTATTTTAGAAATTAATGAACTAAAATATTGATCGCTTAATCTAAAATTAATAAAACCAGGATTTGAAATTTCAATAGCTTTAAATTTTGAAGAATCAATATTTTCAACAATTAATTTTGCTATATCCATTGGTGATTTTTTTAATTCTTTGCTTAAAACTAAAGCAACGTTTGAAGAAAAATCACCAAAAGATATATTTTTTGATTTTTCGATTAAATAATTATTTATTGTTATATTGTTCTTTGATAATGCTAAGTCGATTTCTTTCTTTATATCACTTATAATCATTTCTTTTACCTATAATTTAAAAAAATTTAATTTATTTAATTTTAATTATACTAATTTAAATATCAATTATTTAAACTTGATTACAAATCAGTATAATTATTTTTCATTTATTAATTTTAAATCGTCATCAATTTTAATTTGACTTAATTTTGGGCTATAAATGTTTTTAATTAATTTAGGTGTTTTATCTTCTAAATTAATTAATAAATATTGATTATAATAATAACTTCAAACAGTTTGAGTTAAAACAATTAAATTAGTTTGTTGTTCATTATAAATAATATTGTAAATAAATTCATAATCTTCATCTCAATAAATTAATGTTGTTCTTGAATATTTAGTAAAGTTTTTCATCAACTTTAAAGAACTAGATTCAACACTAAAGTTAAAAAATCTTAAAATTTTACATATTTCTTTTTTAGTCATTATTAATTACTTCCTTAAATTAAAAAACTAATCTAAATTATAAATTAATTAGATTAGTTTCCATAATAAATTATTTCTTTTTATTTTCTGTTTTATTGTTTAACATAATTAATTTATCAATAATTAATGAATTTAATAAAGATAATTCAACTCTTTCATTATCTACTCTTTTTTTAATTTCTTCAACACTACATCTATCTCTTTGAGCTAATGTTCAATAAAGGTTATCAATTTGTTCTTGTGAAACAAGAATTTTTTCTTGTTCTCCAATATAACTTAAAGCGCTTTCAATTAAGAATGATTTTTTAGTTTCTTGATAAATGTCATTTTTAAATTGTTCGAGTGTAATATTAGATTTTTTTAAATATTCTTCTAATTTTATATTACGAGTTTTTAATTCATTTACATAACTATAAATTAATTGATTTGATTG
>CAMWRJ010000052.1 GCA_947176635.1 uncultured Mycoplasmataceae bacterium | reverse complement strand
GAATAATTGCAACTGGTACAAAAATAAAATTAATTACTAGATTTACAATTACACTATATAAAGGTATTACTGATTTATTAGTTGTTTGAAAACCTGTAGACATAATTTCTACAAAAATAAATGGTATAAAAGATAATGTCATTATTTTCAAATACATTGATGAATAATTAATTAATTCAGGAGTTATATTATCTCCAAATTCTGAACCACCAATTAAATTAATTAATTGATTTGGAATAACTCAAATAATGATCATAAATGGTACATATAAAACAAAAGATACTAGAAAACCAAAAACTGTTAATTGTTGATTTTTATCATGTTCTTTACTTCCATAATATTGTCCCATCATTATTGATAGTCCACCAGATCAAGCTAGAATTATAAATAAAATAAAATTAATTATTGGGTTAGCTAACCCAACTGCTGTTTTTGCTGCTGCTCCTGCTGAACTTAATTGAGATAAGAAAATATTATTAACAAAGAAAATTATTACAATTGCTAAATTTTGTAAAGCAGAAGGAATAAATAAACCAAAAAATTTTCTAAAGAAAGATTTGTTTTTTTTGGGTTTCGTTTTCAAATTATCTGCTATTTCGTTTTTAACAATAATATCATCTTTTTTTATTTCATTAATTGAATCAATTAACATTGAATTCTCCTAACAAGTTATATATTTGTTTCATATTGAACTTCTTTAGTCAAATAAATTTTAATATTAAAATTAGAATTATATTCATTTGAATTTCTAATTTTTTCTTTTATTTCTTCTGCAATTACTTCTAATGGTATTTCATTAGATGTTGAAGGTTTAATAATTACTCTAATTTCGTGACAAGATTTTAATACATAAGCATCACTTACATAATTAACACTTTTACAAATTAATTCAAATTCTTTTGCTCTTTTTACAAAATCTTCTACATCTTGATTTCTAGCAGCAATTCTTGATGCACTTAATTTATCTACAATTTTTACAATTGCACAATAAATGTCTTCTACAATAATATCATTATGATGTGATTTGATAGCTAAAATAACAGTTTTATCTAATTTATATTTTTCTGCTAATTCAACACCTAAATCTACATGACTTTTTTGCATATCTAAATCTATTGCTTTCCCAATATCATGAAAGAAAGCACATTGTGCAGCTAATTGTTTATCTAATCCTAATTCATCTGCAATTGTATATGCTAATTGTGCACATTCAATACTATGCATTAAATTATTTTGTCCATAACTTAAACGATATTTTAATTTACCAATATATTTGTATAAACCTTTATCAATGTTTTTAAATTTTAAAATATCATTAACTACTTCATTTCCTACATCATATAATTCTTTTTCAAAATCTAAATTAGCTCTTTCAAATGTTTTTTCAATTTTTGCTTGATCAATATAATTAGCTAAAACTAATTGTTGAATCATTCTTCTACCAATTTCACGTCTAAACGGATTTAAAGAACTAATTTTAATTGGTTCATTTGGAGAAATTTGTAAATCTATTCCTGCAATATTTTCAATTATTCTTCTATTTCTTGCAGATTTTCCAATAATTTTCTTTTTGATTTCTTCATTATCACAAGGAACAGTAATAAATGTTTTAAAATCTAAATTTTGATAAGTAATATTTTCTAATGCTGAAATAATTAAATTATTTTTGTATTCAATAAAATTTTGTTGAAATTCTTTTTTTAAATCATCATAAAATTGCTTAGTTAAAACTTTATATTTTCTTTGTGTATCACAATCAATCACCATTAATTCTTTTTTTGGTTGTTGATTTTTATTTGTTTTTTTAAAAAAGAACACACAACAAAAAATTAAAGCAATCGCTAAAATAATTAATAATGCTAATAAAACTCATAATAAAGTATTCATTTATATACCTCTTTTAACTATATTCTCAACTTGTTAATACTTTATTTTTAGTTTGTTTAATTACTACATTTAAAGAAATTACTAATCCTCATAATAAAAAGATGTATAAAGGTGTTTTAAACATTTCTTTAATTATTCTAGGAATTAAATAATAAAATAAACCATATTTAATGTATGAACTTGGTAGTTTATCATTAATGTATTTATAATATTCAATTGCAGAAATTGGACCTAATAAAAATGAAAAGATAAATGTCATAACAACAGATACTATACAAATATAATAAAAATCATCATTTTCATTATTTTTAGTATGTTGATAAAATTTCATTTTTTTATATTTTAAGGATGCAATAATTTCAATTAATATAAAAAACAATGCTAAGAAAACAAAGATAACAATTAGCAAAACAGAAATTTGTAAATCTCCAATATTTCCTTTATTTGCTAAAATTAAAAACAAATTAAAATCAGTATTAGCAATAATAATTATTACTAAATTAGTAAATAAATAAAAAACAATAAAAAAGATTTGAAAAATAATAAAACTAACTTTTATTGAATTTGATTTATTTTTTATGAAATAAGCCATTGAAGATATTAGTCCACTAATTAATCCTACTAATGGTTCTTGTATTGCATACATCCAATATCAAATACCACCATGGATTAAAAAATTTAATGTATCAATACTAAAACCAATAAATAATCCATAAATTGGACCAAAAAATCAACCTGCTAAAATTGTTGGTAATCAACCAAATGATAAACTTATTCCTACAGAAGGAATAGGTATACTAATAAAAGACAAAACAATACCTAGAGCAATTAATGCTGAAAAAATTACTATATAAATATTGTGTCTAAATAATTTTATTGGATATTGTCTAAAAAGTATTTTTAAAATAATTTCTTTAGATAAATGTTTTTGGAATTTAAAAATATTTTTATTAAAGTTTTTATTTAAAATAAGTTTCCTGAGAATCTTCCAAAATCATTTATCCCACCATCAAATGGAATAGATCCATTTTTAATATCATTAATGTATTCTTGTAATAATAATTGTAATCTTTCGAAATCTTTTTTAGGATTGAATACACAACCTACAATTAAGAATACGACCATTAAACCTAATAAACCAATTATTGTAAATTGAATAACTCTATAAGCTTCAATTAATGAAATTGCAATTCCTGATTCAGGTTTTACAATAGATAAATCATCAAGGAAACTACTATAGTTGAATAATAAATTTGAGCCAATTCCACCCACCATAAATCAAACAAATACTAATGTTAAAATATACATTAACATTCAACCTCAAGACATATAATATTTGAAGTTTTCATTTTTTGAATTTTTAACCATTGACATTATCATTAAAACTAAAATTAAAGTAGTTAATAATAATTGAAAAGGGAATGGTGTTGCTAATTGTAAACCATATGATATTATATCTTCTTGAACAATTCCATCTTTCTTAGGATGATAAGCTACTTTAGGTCCTGCTACCATCAATAAAACAAATGATGCAATTGATAAACCAATTAATACACAAATAATTGCAACAATTAATCATTTTAAAATTGGAATGATTTTTGGTTTTGATTTATATTGATAAACTGAACCTTTTCTAATATTCATAATTAATAATGAATTTGCAGATGCAGCAATCATTGATTCAGCCATATCATTAAAATTCATTTTATTATTTTGTACAAATTCTTCAGCATCAAAATTAGAATTATTTGAAGAATGATTTTGGTTATCATTATTTTCATTTTTAATGTTTTCAGAATCTGCATCTGTTGGAACAGTAAAAACTTCTGATTCTACTTTTTTAGCTTCATCAATATGTTTTTCTTGAAATTCTAATTTTACTTCATCAAAATTTTTATTAATAGTTTTAATTAAGTATTCATTAAATGAATTAATTTCTTGTTCTAATTCAGTTTCTGTTTTAAATGTAATTGTTGTGTTTGGTTCAAATTCTTTATTAGTTAAAGCATAAAATGCTGCTAATAATCTTTCTTGATTTTTATTTTTAACTAATTCATTATCTTCACAATCAATAATAAATGTTAATAAATTAGTAATTATTTTTCTAAATTCTTCTTTAGATTTTACAAGTTCAATCAAAGTTTCATCTAAAAAAGTTAAATCTAAATAACTTACTGATTGATTATAAAGGTTTAAAATTAATGATTTATTGCTCATTAGAAATTATCCTTACTTTTAAAAATAATAGTTTAAGCAGAGTTTTAATATCACTATAATATGTTCTAC
>CAMWRJ010000051.1 GCA_947176635.1 uncultured Mycoplasmataceae bacterium | reverse complement strand
ATTTTAGGTCAAGATCCTTATCATACACCTAATGTAGCTAATGGATTAGCATTTAGTGTAAATAATGAATTAAATTATACACCTCCTTCATTAAGAAACATTTTTAAAGAATTAAAGTCAGATTTAAATATTGATAGATCAAATACTAATTTAGAAGATTGAGTAAATCAAGGTGTATTTTTGATTAATACAATTTTAACAGTGTATGAAAATCAACCTTTATCTTGTAGTGAATGAGGTTGAGAAGAATTTATTTTAAATTGAATTAATTATCTTAATTTATCTAATTCTAGATATATTTATGTATTGTTAGGTAATCATGCTAAAAAATACATAAAATATATTAATTTAGATAAAGATATAATTATTCAATCATCACATCCATCTCCTTTAAGTTACAAAAAAGGATTTGAAAATTCAAAAATTTTTTCTAAAATAAATAAAAAAATATCAGAAATTAATAAAGAACAAATAAAGTGATAGGTGATAAATATGAATTGAAATGATATGTATTTAACGAATTCAGATAATTCTAATACACAAAATATAGTTAACTCTTTATTAATTTTTTTTGCATTTATAATTGTTTTATTAGTAGTATCTTTTGTTAGAAAATTATATTATTATTTTAAATATAAAAAACGTTTTTATATCATTCCAAGAGTCAGTGTAAAAGGAATTTCTATTATCGCAATGGTTATTTCAATTTCAATTGCTATTATTGTTTTATTAACATTCGCAACAGCTGATGTAATGGCAGTAATTTTTAGAGCATGACCGGGAACTAGAGTTACACTAGAAGGTATATTAATTAAAATTGGTGGTTTATTATTTGGTCCAATTATTGGAGCATTTATTGGAGCAATGACAGATTTATTAGCAGTTGCTTTAACTGCTGGTGTATTCCATTATGGATATTTAATTGCTGCTATGGCATATGGATTAATTGGTGGTTTAATTCGTAGTTTCTTTGCAGTAGCAAAAAACAAAAAAATTAATTTTGCAATTATCTCAACAGTAATTTTGTCAATTTTAACAGTGGGAATGTTAGCTTATTTATATGGAATTGAGTCATTAAAAGACGGTGTTGCTATTCCAATTTTAGGAACAATTAGTCAAGCAGTTATTGTTTGATATGTTGTAGGATTTTGTTTAAGTTGTATTGCATTAATTTGAATATGCTACACAATACAAACAATACAAGATAAAAAGAATAAGAAAAAATGAACATGGTTTAATTCATTTATACCAGTATTAGTTGCAAGTATCATGTGTGAATTGGTTGTTAATATTTTAATGCTTCCTTCATTTGATGCTGAATTATCAACTATTCCTTATCAACAATGAGTAGTAATTAGAAGTTTATTATTAATACCAATGACTGTTTTAAATGTTGTTATTATTTTCCCAATATTCAAAATAGTTGTTCCTTTAATTAATTATGATTACACAAAAGAATTAGTTGAACCAATAAAAACACCAATTTATGTTGAATAATTGTGAGGAAAGCATGAAAAGAAATCAAGAAGTTTTTGATAAATTACAAAGTGAATTAAATTTCAATTTAACAAAAGATCAACATGATTATGTTTTAGATCAATTTAATTCTTTTTGTGATAATTTAAATCATTTAGAAAATTTAGATTTATCTAAATATTCACATTACAATTATGCAACATTAGCTTTTAACGAATTAAGAGAAGATGTTGTAGAGCAAGATAATAATCCTAGAAAACATTTTAATAATTCTGTAAATTTTGAAAATGATTATGTGGTAATTAATGATGAAAAAGAATAATTTAACAATTTTAGACATTCATAATGCTATTTTAAACAAAAAGACTAGTTTTGTAAAAATTGCTAAACTTTATGCTAAAAATACAAAAAAATTATTAAAAAATAAAACTAATGCAATTGTTTCAGATTTAAGTGCTGATGCTATTAGTAATGCTAAAAATTTAGATAAATTATTAAAGAAAAATGAATTAGATTTAAATAATTTATTATTAGGTTCTGTTTGTAGTTTGAAAGATAATATTTGTTTAGAAAACTATAAAACTACAGGGGGATCAATTTTTTTAAAATCATTCATTCCTTCTTATACAGCAACAGTTGCAAAATTATTAATTAATGATAATGTTTTAATTAATTCTAAATCAAATATGGATGAATTAGGATTAGGTGGAACAGGAACATTTTCAGGTTTTGGAGTAATTAAAAATATAATTTATCCTAACAGAATTACAGGTGGATCTTCAAGTGGTACAGTATTAGCAGTTAAAACAAATGCAGCGACATTTGGAATTGCAACTGATACAGGTGATTCTATTCGTAGACCTTGTAGTTTTATGGGATTATATGGTTTAAAACCTAGTTATGGATTAGTTTCTAGATATGGTGTATTACCATATTCACCAAGTTTAGATCATGTTGGAATCGTAGCTAATTCTATTCAAGATATTGCTATTGTTTTAAGTTCAATTGCTAAAAATGATATAAAAGATCATACAAATATAAATGCACAAAATATTAATTACAATAATAATTTAGTTGTTCAAGAAAAAATAAAATTAGGAATTATAAAACAATTAAAAGATGTTTGAAATGATTGTGAAGAAAAAACAATATTTTTCAATTTAATAAACAAATTAAAAAATAATGAAAATGTTGAAATATTAGAATTTGATTTAGATTTATATTTAATTAAAGCAATTGCTCCAGTTTATCAAGTGATAAGTTATTCAGAAGGTTTATCTTCATGAAATAATTTAAATGGAATTATTTTTGGAAATAATAAAATTCAATATAAAAATTGAAAAGATTTAATGATCAAAACAAGAACAGATGATTTAAGTAGTGAATTAAAGAAAAGATTTATTTTTGGTGCTTATTCAACAGATGAACAAAATTTTAAAAAATATTATTTTAAAGCTAAAGAAATTGTTAATATTTTTAAAAATATTTTTAATGATTTCTTTGCTAATATAGATGCATTTATTTTACCTGGTGCTTCTAGTGTTGCTCCTTTATTAGAAGATGTATTAAATAAAAAAGCAACAACAAACGAAGTTGATGATTTATTAGAAATTTCAAATTTCACAGGAATGCCTTCAATTACTATTCCTTATACAGAAATCAATAATTTAGCATTTGGTATTAATTTATTTGCAAATAATAAAGAAGATTTAAAATTATTAAATACAACTTTAACATTAGAAAACATTATTAAAGGAATTAAATAAGATGATTCAAAATTTTGAAGTAATTATTGGAATTGAAGTTCATGCTGCTTTAAATACTAAAACAAAAATGTTTTCAAGTAGTTTAAATTCTCATAATTCAATACCAAATACAAATGTTAATGAAATTGATTTAGGATTACCTGGAACAATGCCATTACCTAATAAAGAAGCTGTTGTTAAAGCAATTTGATTAGCTAATGAATTAAAAATGCAAACAAATCATCATAATATTTGCTTTGATCGTAAAAATTATTATTATTTAGATTTACCTAAAGGTTTTCAAATTACACAACAATATAATCCAATTGCAACAAATGGATATATTGAAATTTTAGATATTAATAATAATCCTAAAAAAATTGAAATTGAAAGATTTCATTTAGAAGAAGATACAGCAAAACAATTTAGTGAAAATAATAAAACATATTTAGATTACAATCGTTGCGGAGCTCCATTAATTGAAATAGTTACAAAACCTTGTATTAATAGTAGTTATGAAGCAAGTGAGTATTTAAAACAATTAATTTTAATTTTAAAATATTTAAATATTTCAGATGCTAAACTTGAAGAAGGTTCATTAAGAGCAGATGTTAATATTTCTTTAAGATTAATTGGAGATACTAATTTTGGTACAAAAGTTGAAATTAAAAACATTAATTCTGTTTCAAATGTAGCAAAAGCAATTGAATTTGAAATTCAAAGACAAGCTAAAATGATTTTATCTAATATACCAGTTTCACAAGAAACACGTAGATTTGATGATAAAAATAATCAAACAATTCATTTAAGATCTAAAGAAAATGCTGTAAATTATCGTTACATTTATGAACCTAATATTTTATCAATTAAATTATCTAATAATGATTTAGAAGCAATTATTACTAAAAAACCTAAAGGATTAAATGAAATTAAAAACGAATTAAAAGCTGATAATTTAGATAGCGAAATGATTAATAA
>CAMWRJ010000050.1 GCA_947176635.1 uncultured Mycoplasmataceae bacterium | reverse complement strand
AAAGGATAAACATCTTGTTCTAAATTATTATTTAATTCATAATTTTGAAGAATTTGTTTTAAATCAACATTATTATTTTCATCTCATAATACAATTTGATCTGAGTTTGATTTAATTCCATAAATTTTAATGTTGTTTAATTCTTTATTATTAACTTTTGCATTAGCATTAATGTATGTATAAGTTTCATCTAATTCATCAACAACTGGCACTACATTAAGTGCAAGCATATAATTATTATCTAAAACTTTTATGTCTTGAGCTTTTTCTAAATTTTCAATGAATTTTAAGTAGTTAGGATTTTGTGATAAAGAAATTAATCTTGTTACAAAATATACAACACTTTGTGTCATTGTAAAATTAGGTAATCCAGTTGATAATAATTGTTCATTACTTTTTCATACATATTTTGAATCTTCTTTAACATATTGGAAAATTCAATTATCTTGACTTCATTCTTCTGGATTAGATGAATTGTGTAAATTTTCTTTAAATGAATTCGGATTAGATTTATCTCAAATTCACATATCTCTATCAGGATTATTTAAATCATCTTGAATTGAACAAACATAAGCAAAAGCATAATTTAATTGTTCTTGTTGCTTTTCAACAATTGTGTTAACCATATTATTTGGAATAACTTTTTTAGCTCAATCTCAAGGATTAATATAGTTTCCAACGAAATTAATTCCAAAATCCATTGTAGCCATATTAAAGATTCTATTTCTAAAGAATGTTAGATTACCTTGAACATCACCAATTAAACTAGCTGATGGTAAGAATAAATTTTCATATACTACTGATTTATCAGTACCAGGAATATTATAAGTTAAATCATCTTTATAATCAGAGTTATAGAATCCAGTTGGTGAATTTAGATCATATAAAGATGTTAAACCTTGTTGTCTACTTCCTAATAAATTGTATGGAATATTGTAATAATAACCACCTTGTTCACTTGGTGAATATAAATCAATTGCATAATTATATTTTTTATTTTGAACAGTTTTACTTACTGCTGTTGTAAAAGTATTTGTTGTGGAAGCAAAAATTGTTGTTAAAGACACAAACGAAGTCATCATTAATAATAACAATAACAATCTACCAAAATTACCTAACATATAAGTTATTCTAAATGATGATAGTGGTTTTAATTTAGAAGCTGATTTGTGCGATAATTGAATTAATTTATTATGTTTAAATTCTAATTTAGATACTAAAAGGGTTGAAACATTTTTATTTAATACACTAAATACAACAATTGATTGAACACTAAAAATAATTAAAGTAATAATTAAAAATACTAATATTAAATAACCTGGAGAAAAACTGAATTTAATATATTCTAGAATTCAATAATCCTGAATTGAGTTTGAAATTAAAGGATAAATAAAGAATGATAAAGAATAACCTAAAATTGCTGCAATTGAAGAAGGTATTAATACAAATGGCATAAATGAAAATAATAATTTTCTTTTACTAATACCATTAGCCATTCCAACAGCAAATGTATTTAAATTTTGTTTAATAATTGATTTCATTAAAACAAAGATAAATGTTAATGATAACAATACAATAATTGCACCAATGAAAATTGTAATAATTAAAACTATATTTAAAATTGATGATGGGAAATTAATTCTTAAATAAAGCAATTGATTTGGTTGTGTAGGATCATTTAATCTATAAGCTAATTTTTCATTATTAACTCTTGAAGTTCAATTATTAACTCTTTTTAAATCTTCATTATTTTGTAAATAATCAAATTTATGTTTAAAGTTAACAAAGTAATTTGTTGTTTGTTGAATTCCATAATTTAAGAACACTTTATCATAACCTAATTCATTAGTGAAAATAACAGGAGAATTATTATTAATTAAAAGTTGATTATTTGAAACAATTGGATAAACAAATTCTGTTGTAATACCTTTACCTAAAATTACAAATTCATCACCACTAATATTAATTTTATATTGTGAATCTAATCTAGACATTCAATCTAAAAAGTCATTATAAAATTCTACTTTTTCACTATAAGGATTATAAATGTAATGATTTTGATATTTTTCGTAATTATTTAATAAATCATTATCTGTGATTTCTCTTGATTTATAAGGTAATTTACATGCTTGTTGAGCAAATTCAGAATCAATTATTTTTTTATTATTATTTTTTAATTGTGAATAATTCAATCCCACAATTGCCATGTATGAAGAAGGTTCATAATAATTAGCAACTAAATCAATTCTAATCCCCATATCATTTGTTCTTGTAAATTCAAAATTATAACCTGCACCATTTCAAGATACTAATGACGCTTCAAATGTATTTAAGAATTTTAGGGTTTCAGATTTTCATTTCTCAAAATTTTCATTCATTAATTTGATATTTATAATATTAGAAACTAATGAATAGAATGAATTAACAATGTCAATATTTGTTAATAATTTAGATTGATTAAACAAGTTCATTGTTATAAAGAATTCATTATTATTTAAGAAATATTCTTTTTGATATTCTTCTAATGAATTATAACCTGCTGGAGGGGACGTAGAATTTAAAACATTAATTCATTCTTTGTATTTATCTAAAATGTCAATACCATTTAAATAGTTTTCATAAATTTTAGCATCAATTAATTCTGCACCTTCATAAAGTACAATATTATTAACTTTATTTTCAGAAAAATATTTAGATTTAGACATGATAAATGAATTACTATTTGTATCTGTTAATGTGAAATTAGATGATTTAGTAAAATCCATTCCCATTTCATTAGATAAAAAGTATTCAATGTCATAATTTTTATAATATTCACTTCTAATTTCTTTTGAAACTTTTGATGAATTTAATAATTCACTAAAAAAACTATTAGATTTTTCAGATAATTTATTAAAAGTTTTATTTACAATTGAATTTAAATTTGAATAGTTAATAATTGATTTATTAGGATCAGTATAGTTATTATAGTTAGAAGCTCATATCTTTGTTTCATCTAAACTTAAATTATCATTTGATGGTAATACAGTAATAAAAGGTATTAAAGGAATATTAAAACTACCAGAAAAATATTTTTTATCAGCTTCTGTAAAAATATTTTTGACTTGATTATGAAATTTATTATTTTTATTGTAATAAATATCACTGAAGAATTTACTTAATCCAGTTGAATTTTCAACATTAATTTGATAGTTAAATTCAAACGTTTTGGTATTTTGCATGAAATTATCTTTAATGTTTGTACTTAATTTATTTAAAAATTCATAATATTTTTCAGAATAAATATTTGATAAATAAATTTCACCTAAATCAGGTACTCATTTTAAAATAAAATCAGAAAAAGATTGATAATCAGCAAAATTATTTGTAGAACTTAAATGTTTTGAATTATTAATGAAAGCATCATTTCATGTTTTGGCTAAACTAACTTCTGAATCAATCTTTGTTAATTCATTTTTATATGATTGCATTGACACTTCATCTAAGAAAGTTAAATTAGTACCAACAATATATGAATAAAAATCATCAAAAATTCCATGATTATATAAAATATTTTCATTTATATCATTATCTGAATTAAATCCTTCTATTAAAGCAAAATCAAAATCATTTGTTTTCATAGAATTATTTGAATCAATAAATAGTGATCATGGATTAAATGAATAGATGTTTTGATTGAAGAAAACTTCATATTTTGTTTTATCTACTTCGGATGGTGAAGGTGGTAAAATATTTGAATATAATGTGAAAATATCACTCACTCTATTTTTATAATTAGGATTTGTTGATTGTACAACTATTGATAATGAATCTCCATTTTTAGAGAAAACAATATTAGGTCATTCTAAACTTAATGGATTATTTGTATAGTTATCATTTACATATTTTTGAAAGAAACCATAAGTTTCAAATTGTTTATTGTCAACTGTTAAAGTTGTAGCTGACATTAAAGGATTATAAATCTGTCTTAGATTATTAGATGCATCATTTATTGTTAAATCATTGATATCAAAAAAACTAATTTTATTTGATTCATTAATTAGATTATATGAAGCAAAATCTTCAACTGTTTTATTTTCCAAGCTAAAACCAGTTGCATTTGATTCTTTAGTTACTTTACTCATCGAATTACGTAATGAAAAATTTCCCAAAAAAACAGAACTAATTACTATTGTGGCAATAGTAGTTAGTGTTGTAAATTGGGCTACTAATATTTTTGAATTTCATAAAGATTTTAGTGAATTTTTTAATAGTAACTTGAAATTTTTCATAACTCTAAATAATTATAATG
>CAMWRJ010000049.1 GCA_947176635.1 uncultured Mycoplasmataceae bacterium | reverse complement strand
TTGTAGTTACATTAGGTAATAAATATTGTAATTCATTTTCTTGTTTATAAAAATAAATACAAAAATATTTAGGATTATAAATTTTGTTTTTCAATGATCTTATTGAAACTAAATTAATTTTGTTATAAAACAAAGAATTTCAATAAAACATTTTTGCTAATAAATTTACAAATTTCATATTATCTTAATTTGATATCAACAAATTTTTCATGTCAATCTTTAAATTCACCTAATTTAGCTTTTGATAATCTTTCAATGAATGCTTTATTTTGTTCATCAAAAATATATTGTTTTCAAATGTTTTCAGTATTCAAAATTCATCCATCATTATTATCTAAATTATTTATTTCATTTAAATTATTAGAATCATTTATTATTGGTTCATCATTAATATTTTCTGAATTAGTTGGTTTTGATTCATCAATAGATTCATTAACATCATTCATTGATTCATTGAAGAATTCTGGTTCAGAAATAGAATTGTTTGTGATTTCAGTATTTTCATTTACTGTATTATTAATACTTACTTTTAGTTGATTATTAATGTTTTCTAAATTATTTTCAATTTGTTGGTTTGGTGTTTCTTGATCTTTAACTTTTTCCATAATAAAGTTAGATAAAGCATCATTAGTTAATTGATTAGATGGTGGAGGTGTTACATCTGGTTTAACAATATCAATAATTGATAAATAAGCAATTTGAGAAATCATTGATTTAAAATACATATCAACATCAGATACAAAAATATTTAATGGTGATTTTTGTTCATATGCTCTCAAGTTAACACCTTCACGTGTTTTAGCAACTTTTTCTAAGAATCATGATCATCTTTCATCCATCTTAGATAAAATAATTTCTTTTGCTTTTGAATTAAAGATTGATAAAATCATTTCATTTGCTAATTTAGAAATATATTCTGAAAACTTAGTAATTAAAATAGGTCTTACCACACTTAAAGAACTATTAGGGAATTCATTAATATTTAAATATACTGAATGAAAAATTTCTGTATTAAATTCTGTAATTACTTTTTCTAAATTTACAATATCTGTATTAACTTCATCTAAGTTATTGCTAAGAATTTGTTGAACAACATAAATACCCATTCTAGATAAAATTGGTAAAACATTTTCTGATTGTAAAATAATGTCTCTTTGTTTATAGAATAATTCTCTTTGACTACTTAATACATAATCGAAATCAATAATTGATTTTCTGATATCATAATTTAAACCTTCAATTTTAGCTTGAGTCATATTTAATAACTTACTAAAGAATTTTGTATCAATTACATCTTCAGAAATTTTGTTATCTGCCTTTTCTTGGAAATCAATAGCAAAACGTTTAAATAATGAATCTTGTAAACTAATAAAGAATCTTGATTCACCTGGGTCACCTTGACGTCCTGAACGACCTCTTAATTGGTTATCAACCCGTCTTGATTCACTTCTTTCAGTACCAATTACAAATAATCCACCTAATTCTCTTACACCTTCACCTAATTTAA
This sequence comes from uncultured Mycoplasmataceae bacterium, assembly GCA_947176635.1. Taxonomy (GTDB): domain Bacteria; phylum Bacillota_I; class Bacilli_A; order Mycoplasmatales; family Mycoplasmoidaceae; genus Ureaplasma. The sequence continues at coordinate 2,837 of CAMWRJ010000049.1, read as the reverse complement.
TATCAGTTCCTCTACCAGCCATATTAGTAGCAATTGTAACTGCTCCTTTTTGACCAGCATCTTTAATAATTTCAGCTTCTAATGCATGGTTTTTAGCATTCAATACTGTATGTTTAATACCTAAACGAGATAATAATAAGTGTAAAACTTCTGAGTCTTCAACTGATGATGTACCTACTAGAATTGGTTGTCCTGTTTTATGACGTTTTTTAATTTCTGCTACAACATATTTTCATTTAATTTTTTTAGTATCAAAAATATAGTCAGGATAATCATATCTAATCATTGGTTTATTAGTTGGAATTTGTACAACAACCATATTATAGAAATTTAAAATTTCTTCAGATTCAGTTGCAGCTGTACCTGAAACACCAGCTAATTTTTTATATAGTCTAAATAAAGATTGATAAGTTATAGTAGCAATTGTTACGTTTTCTGGTTCAATTTCTACCATTTCTTTTGCTTGAATAGCTTGTTGTAAACCAGCGCTATAACTTCTACCTTCCATAATACGACCTGTAAAAGCATCTACTAATACAATTTCAGGTTCATTATTTTTTTCTCTATTTGGTCTAACAATATATTCAACACCATTGCTAAAAATGTAATTTGCTCTTAATGCATTAACAATTTTATGAACAATATCACTGAATTGAATATCATAAATATTTTCAGCATTAAAATATTTTTGTGCTTTTACTGCACCTGATTCTGATAGGTTAATTGAGTGAGATTCTAAATCAATTATGTAATCATCTGGGTCTAATGATTTTACAAATCTATCAACTCTAACATAATCACTTGTATCATTATTAGGTTGACCAGCAATAATTAAAGGAGTTCTTGCTTCATCAATTAAAACTGAGTCAGCTTCATCGACAATTGCAAAAAATAATCCTCTTTGTACTTTATCTTCATAACTTTTAACTAAATTATCTCTTAAATAATCAAAACCTAATTCTGTATTAGAAACATATGTGATGTCTTTTGCATAATTAATTTTCTTTTCATATTGTGACATTGACGCTTTAATATAACCACAACTAATACCTAATTTGCTTAACACTGCTTCAGCAAATTCAGCATCACGTTCTACTAAATATTCATTAACTGTAACAATATGTACACCTTTTTTATAAAGTGCATTAACATATGCTGCTAATACTAATGTTAATGTTTTACCTTCACCTGTCATCATTTCAGCAAAATCGCCTAAATGTACAACAATTGCACCAATTAATTGACATTTAAAAGCAAGCATATTATGAACTCTATAAAATGCTTCTCTAATTACACAAAGTACTTCAACTAAAATATCATCCATTGATTTATTTTGTGCTAAATATTCAATGAAATAATCTGTATATTGTTTTAATTCTTGATCTGTTTTTGCTCTAAATTCTTGTTCTTTTTTTATAACAGCTAAAGCAACTTCTTCTGCTGCATATAAAATTCTATTCTGTGGAGCAATTTTATCTAATAATTTAAATCTCATTATTTATTCTTGTCCTCAAGGTAATTCATCTACTGATTTTGGATTTTCATTTCTAATACATTGATGGATGCTACCATCTTTAATTCTAATAACTAATGATCCTAAATCTGCAAAAATTGGGTTGTGCGTAACAATAATAATTGTTGTTTTGTATTCTTTGTTAATATTAACAAATTCTTTTAATACCATTTTTGACATTTCTTCATCAATCGCACCAGTTGGTTCATCACCAAATAAAATTGTTGGATTTTTAGCAAATGCTCTAGCAATTGAAACTCTTTGTTGTTGTCCACCAGATAATTGGTGTGGGAATTTATTAATATGATCTAATAAACCAACAGATCTTACAATATCTTCAATTGGTTTTCTTTTTGATTTATCTGTTTGTAATTGTTGTCCAATTTCAATATTTTCTTTTACTGTTAAATTTGGTAATAAACCATATTGTTGGAAAACATAACCAACATTATCTTTTCTAAATTTAGTTAATTCTGCATCACTAAAACAAATTAAATTTTTACCAGCAACATTAACAATACCACTAGATGCTCTATCTAATCCAGAAATAATATTCATTAAAGTTGTTTTACCTGAACCTGATGGTCCTAAAATGATAACAAAATCACCATTTCTAATTTCTAAATCAATACCTTTTAAAATTTCAGTTACTAAAAATCCATTAGAATAGTATTTTCTTACATCTGTTAATTCAATAATATTATCGCTATTTTTGAATTCAACGTCTTTTGGTCCTTTATGTGGACTATTCATTTTTTTAATTTCTTTTAATCTAGCTTTAATTTTATCTTTTTCTTCTTTTGATAAATTTTTAAATTGTGATTTAGCCGCTTTCTTTTTTTCTTTTTCTTTTAAAGCTGTTTCTTTAGCTAATTCTTTAATAGATTTATTTACTGTTTCAGCATCTTTTTTTGGTTCTGTTTCTAAAATTTTAGATTCTATTACAACTGTTTCTGGTTCTGCTGTTTTTGTTTCAAATACAATTGGTTCTGCTTTTGTTTCTTCTACTAAAACAGTTTTAGGTGTTTGTTGAATAGTAAAATCAATTGGTTTTTGTGAATAAACCATTTTTTCATCAACATCAACAAATTCAATTTCTTTAATAAAATCAACTTTATCAGCTAATCTTTTTTCTTGTTCTTCAAGATAAGAAATTTCTTTACTTAATTTATTTAATCTTGAAATTTCTAATTCATCAATAAGTCTTTGTTCTTTTAATGATTCATTAGTTTCTATTTCATTTAAATGATTTTGGTTTTTGTTATTGTTTAGCATTGCAATCTCCTAAATTTAATTTAAGATTTAACATAAAAAATATTTATAT
>CAMWRJ010000048.1 GCA_947176635.1 uncultured Mycoplasmataceae bacterium | reverse complement strand
ATATAAATGAACTGATATTGATTTTCATTCTTTTTTATAAGATTTAATTAATTCTTTTTCATATAACTTATCTTGATAATTTCTATATCCTCTAATTAAATGATTAATTTTTAATTTTTTACATAATTGCATAGTTGAACAATTATTTTTTATTACATCATAATTACAACTATACTTTTTTAAAAAATTTAAAATTTGTAAATAACGTGTGTTTAAATTAGTTTGATTTTTTTTATTTTCATTATTAGCTACACAAATAATTATTTTTTTAAAATTATTAGATGCCAAATTTAATAAATGCAAATGACCTTCATGAAATGGATCAAATGATCCCACAAATATTGCAACATTATCCTGGTATTTCATTGACTAAAACAGTAAAAGCAATTTGCATGTTTGAATCTGTTAATTTGTTTAATGGCATTTCTAATACATTTGAAATTTTATTAGGAACTTGTATTGCTAAAACTTTAGATAATAAATTAGCTAATTCTTTTAATTCATTATTACTATCTTCAATTTTAATTCCTCTTAAACTACACAAATAATCTAAAAAATAATTATTACCATTAATATTTGTTACACTATCATATAACTTTTGTAAAGTAGGTGTGTAATTGATATAATCAAAATTTTCTGTAACTAGATAAGTATATGAATCATCATCATTTTTATCTAAAATATTTAAATTTCTAGGATCTAATTGTTCAATTTCTTCATTTGTAAAATCTAATGGAGTGTTTCATTCATTAAATTTTTCAATATTAGCACCTGAAATTGTTAAATCATAAGCTATTTTTAACGATTCTTCTTTTTGTGTTTGATTATTTTCTTTATTTAACACAATTCCATCTAAAGCGATTAATGTATTTTTAGGCACAACAACATGGAAATTATCAATATCAGGATAATCTACATATTGATTATTATAATAGCTTCCACCATAGTCTCCACCTAATCCAGCAAAAACAGCATCACCATTATACATAAAAGCACCTTGAACTTCATTTAATACGATTTTATTAATTAAAACATTTGAATCAGAATTTAATCCAATTTTTAGATTTTTATCTGTAATTGCATTTTTTACATTTCGATAATCACTAATTAAATCTTCAATAGATTTAGATTCTTTACTTGAATCATTAATTAAACCAACATCAGGATTAATGTTTACTTCAATGTTTTCACCATTTAAAATTTTTTGTTCATCTGCTAATATTTGTGACAATCCATAAATTGTCCTTGAATCTTTAACCATTAAAACATTTGGTTTTGCTTGATTTGATAAAAATCTTGGATCTTTATTTATTATTCTAAAAATATCAGTAAATGTTACATTATCACCTGATAATTCAGGAATTTCTTTACCACGATAAACAAAAACAAAATTTTGTAAAAAATAAGGAAAACAATAATCTAATAAATTATCAATACCAAATTCTTTAAAACCTTCAGTTGCAACTTTAAATGTTAAATCAGTAACAACACCCTCTAAATCATTTGAATTTTTAACTAATTCATAATCATCAGGATTATTTGGATTTGATGTTTTTATCAAATTAAATAAACTTCAATCAATTTTTTCAATCATTGAATAATCTTTTAATTTAACTATCATATTATTTGAAGCAACAGAAGCATTAATTGTTTTGTTTGTTAAATATGTTGGTATTTCATTATTTGAAGCAAAACTTTGTCAATTAACATTTTTTAATTGTTTATCCAAACTATTTTTTACATTTGGTGACATGTATGATTGAAAATTGCCAAAAACAAAATGGTTTGCTGTTGAACAACTTGTAAGCATCATTGAAGTTAAAGATAATGTTGCAATAGTTGAAAATGTTGCTAATATAATTTTTGTTTTTTTGTTCATTTTTTAGTCGATAAATTTTTTGAAATATTTCTTGCTTTATGAGATTTTTTAATAGCAACTATTGCAACGATAACAAAAGATAAAATTACTAAAATTGCACCAAAAGTTACAGCCCAAGATTTAATTCCTTTAGCCATTGTATACATTTCAGTACTAATTGTTGATATTTTACCTCCAACTAATTTTGTAATGATAAAGTCATCAAATGACATACCAAACACAATTGCTGCAGCTGATAAGATTGAAGGTAAAATAAAAGGAATAATTACTTTGAAAAATGTTTGAAATTTTGAATAACCTAAATCTTGAGAAGCTAAAATTAAATTTCTTTTCATTTTTTGCATTCTTGGAAAAATTAAAATAATTGCATACGGTGTACAAAAAGAAATATGAGCTAAAATAATTGTTATAAAACCAAGATCTGATTTAAATCATGAAATTCATGTAACTGAAAATAATAAAGCTAAACAAATACCAGAAATAACATCAGGAATTACAATATTAACTTTTGAAACACCTAAAACAGTATTTTGATAAAATTTCTTAGAATTTCAAATACCAAAACATGTTAAAGTAGCTAAAATTGTAGAAATTGGTACAACAAATACAACAATGATTGCAGTATTTGCTAATGCATTTAAAAAATCATTATTTTTAAATAATTCTATATAATTTTCTCCTGAATTTCAATCAAAAGAATTTGTAATATTTCCTTTAATAGATGGTTTTGTAAAACTTAAAAAAATAATAACTATTAAAGGAATATAAATTAAAGACAATAAAATAATAATATATGATTGTCTAAAGAAATTAAGTGTTTTCTTTAATTTCATTTCTACTTATTCTCCTTTTAATAATATTAACTAATTTAGGAATTCAAATTACTGATGCATACATAAAAAACATAATGACAGATACAACTAAAGCTAAAACAGAAGTTCTAGCTAATGAAATAGGATTATTTAATCCACTTTCACCAGCTGATGCTATTTCATCACCAATTAATCCAGCATCATTTGCATTATTTAAAAATGAAGGAACTGCAACTGTTGTAAATGCAGGTAATAAAACTAAAATAATTGAACTTAATAATGCTGATTTTGTTCATGGAATAACTACTGCAAAAAAAGTATAAACATTACCTCTACCTAAATCTTTAGATGCATTAATAAGGTTTTTAGGTAATATTTCTAAAGAATTATAAAGTGGAATCATTGTAAATGGTAAATATAAATACACTAAACCTATAATTGTAAAAATATCACCATATGTACTATTTATTTCTCCACCAATGATATCAAAAATTGTTTTTAAGCCAATTAATTTAATTAACACATTAATTCATACAGGTGCTGAAATAATTACTGAAATAATTATTTTTCATGTTTTAGACTTCGATGTTGACAAAAAATAAGTAAAAGGAAATCCAATAACTAAACATAAAATTGTTGTTACAACTGAAATATAAAAAGATTTACCAATCTTAATTCAAATAGTTCCCGTTAAAACTCCTCAATTATCAGCAACAGAATTAGCATCTGCTTGTTTTGTAAATGAATAAATTAAAATAATCACTAAAGGAATAATTACAAATAAAAGTGTAATGATAATAAAAGGAATAATTAATGCTAATCTCTTATTTAAAGCAAATTTCGAACTAAAACTTTGCGTTCTTTTTTGCTTTAATAATTCTTTATACTTTTTATTATTTGTAATCTTCATCTTTTTCTATTTCCTCATAAATAATATGTATATTATCTTTATTAATATTTAAACCAATTTTAGTTTCTGGTTTAATAAAAGTTATTGATTTTATATTAATTATTTGATTATTATGACTTATACATTCTAAATCATAAAATAATCCTGAATAATTAACTGATTTTACAAAGACATCATTAATCATACCTTGTTGATTATCCACGACACTAAAATCTTCTGGACGTATTAAAAAATATGCTTCTTTATTTTCAATATTTTTTATTTCTAAGTCAAATTTATAATCACAAAAGATTACATATTTATTTTCAGTATCTTCAGTTTTATAAATATTTGTTTTTCCAATAAATTTTGCTACCCATAAATTTTGAGGAGTATCATAAATTTCTTCAGGTGTTCCGATTTGTTCAATTTTACCTTCAGACATAACTACAATTTTATCTGATAGCATTAACGCCTCTTCTTGGTCATGAGTAACTAAAATAAATGTTATCCCTAATTCTTTATGTAATCTTTTAAGTTCAGCTTGTAATTGCTGTCTAACTTTTGCATCTAAAGCACTTAATGGTTCATCCAATAAAATAATTTCTGGTTCAATTACAATTGATCTAGCTAATGCTACTCTTTGTTGCATTCCTCCTGATAAATCAGACGGATAAGAATTTTCTTTACCTTGTAAACCAACTAATGAAATTACTTTTTTAAATTTTTCATCAATTTCTTCTTTATTTAATCTTCTAGTTATATTTCTTTTTTCAAATTCTTCTTTTTTAATATCAGGATAAGTTTCTCAATAAGAAACTCAATAATCTAAGTCATTATATTTATCATTTAATTTGTCCAATTT
>CAMWRJ010000047.1 GCA_947176635.1 uncultured Mycoplasmataceae bacterium | reverse complement strand
AATGGAATCGATTCAGCTAAATAAAATCATGTAGTAATATCTCTTTGATAAAATATCATTTTATGTTTTTTTAAAAAATCAATAATTTTATCTGGTCCATATTGACTAAAACCATAATACATAAACTTTTTAGTTCCATAAATAATATTATTTAATAATGAATCAATATTAGACATATTTGTCATATTAGCATTTCCATTACCACTAACTTTAAATTTCTTTAAAATTTCTTCATTAGCATCAATCATTAATACTTTTAATTTATCATTTAAATTTAATGCACAAAACACGCCACTAACACCAGCACCAATAATTATGACATCATATAAATTATTCATTTGAGTTTAATTCCAAATATTGATGATATTTAATTAGTTTTTTAAAAGTTTTTTTTCTGTATTTAATCAGTTTTTTATTTTCGCTAGTAGCATATGTTCACTGCATCGCATAACAAGTTGTTAAATATAAAAATTCAATTAATGTTTTTAATTCTAAAGAATTATTGATTTTAGTTCAATATTTTATTTTTTTAAGTGATAAATCTGCTTCTCTAATAAAATTAGCATAGTCTCAATAATAATTATTTAATCTAGTTCATTCAAAATCAATTAAATAAACTTTATTTTTATGATAAATTATATTAACTAAACTAATATCATTATGACTTAATACTTTAGTTAAATGTTTGTTTTTATTGATTAATTCTGTATAAAGTTCTAAATATTTTATATCTAATTTATTTTTAGATAATTCATAAAAAACAAATGGATTAAATTCTAAAATTTCATTTTCTATTTTTGTTTTATGTAATAATAAAATCTCTTGATTAATTAAGTTAATAATTTTATAAGAAATAATTTTATGTTTTAAATTATTTACTTCTATTCATTTTTTGATACTGTTACCATTATTAACATCATAAAACACATATAATGAATGTTTTAAATTATTTAATGTATTAAATTCATTTACACGATCAACAATATTGTTATTATCTCCAATTCTAATTTGATATTTTTGTTTATTTATTTTTATCAAATAAGTCGAATTAGTAAATCCTTGATTAATTTTTTTAATTTTATATGGAAGATTTTTTCATTCTTTAAAATGATTAAAAAATAATTGTTTAGCGGTATTTAATTGATTATTCATTTTCTTATTTAGATACTAATGATACTTGAATTTTTTTATTTTTTAAATCTAATAAAATAACACTAACATTAACAATATCATTTATATCTAAAACATCATAAACAGTTTGGTTTTCAGCTAAATTCATTTGTGATTTATGTAATAATGCAAATTCTTTAATACCAATATCAATAAAAGCGCCAAAATCTAAAATATTTCTTACTGTTCCTTGTAATACAGTTTTTTCTGTTAAATTTTCAATATTTAAAATGTCTTTTCTTAAAATTGGTTGATTGAATTTATCTCTATAATCTCTTAATTCATTTGTTAATCCATTAATGATACCTTGGATTGTATAAATATCAGAATTTAATTTAGAACTAATTTCTTCAATATTAATTTTCATTAATTTTTCTTTTGCTGATTTTGTACCAATTTCATCATTGTTAATATTAAATTGTTTCATAATTTCATATGCTAATTGATATGATTCAGGGTGGATATCAGTTTTATCTAAAACTTCATTTCCAATTACACGTAAGAAACCAGAAGCTTGTTCAAATTTTTTGTCAGTAAAACCTTTAATATTTAATAAATCATTTCTAGAATTTATATAATTATTTTTTTGTCTATATTCTACAATATTTTTAGCTAAACTATCTGTTAAACCTGAAACATGACTTAATAAAATTTCACTTGCTGTGTTAACATCAACACCAACTTTATTAACTACTTTAGAAACAACAAAATCTAATTTATCATTTAATTCTTTTTCTGGTAAATCATGTTGATATTGTCCAACACCAATAGATAATGGAGGAATTTTAATTAATTCTGCTAATGGATCTATAATTCTACGTCCAATTGAAATTGCACTTCTTTTTTCAACAGTTAAATCAGGGAATTCTTTTTGAGCATTTTTTGAAGCTGAATAAACAGAAGCGCCTGCTTCACTTACTATACAATATTCACATTTTAAATTATTTTCTTTAATTAAATTAGCAATGAATTCTTCACTTTCTCTTGATGCAGTACCATTACCAATAGCAATAATATCAATATTATTATTTTCAATCATTTCAATTAATTTTTTAGTTGTTTCATCTTTTTTATTTTCATTAAATGGAAATACAACATCAACTAATTTTAAATCATTATTTTTTGATATTACAGCTAATTTACAACCAGTTCTAAATCCAGGGTCTCATCCTAAAATATTTTTATTTCTAATTGGAGATTGATATAGTAATTGTTCTAAATTACGTGCAAATCTTTCAGAACATTCTTGTTCTGCTTTTTCAGTTAATGTATTTCTTACATCATTTTCAACAGAAGGAACAATTAAACGTTTAAAAGAATCATCAATCGCTTCTCTTACAATAATTGCTGATTCTCCATCAAAATTTTTAGAGTATTTGTAATAAGCTTTTTTTAATGAGTAATCTAATCTATAATCAAATCTTACAGAAATTATTTTTTTAGCTTCTGCACGATTAATAGCCATTATTCTATATGATGTTAAATTTTTAATTCAACTTCCAAAATCATAATAAATTTTAAATATTTCATTTTCATCAACAGCTTTAGGTTTTAATTCTGTTTTAATTGATGCAAACTTCATGATCGTTTCTTTAAGAGCATCTCTAATTTCTTGATCATTAGAAACAATTTCAGCAATAATATCTTTTGCTTTACTAATTGCATCTTCAACAGTTTTTACTTCATCTGTTAAATATTTTTCTGCTTCTTTTTTAACATCAGCTGTTTTTGATAATTTCATAATTCATTCAGCAAAAGGTTTTAAACCTAATTTAATAGCAATACTTGCTTTTGTTTTTTTACCTTCTTTATAAGGTTTATAAATATTTTCTAATTCAGATAATTTTTCACAAGAATTAATTAAATTTTCTAATTCAGGTGTTAATAATTCTTTTGTTGTTAAAATATTTAAAATTGCTTCTTTTCTATTAGCAAGATTGATTTGATATTTATATTCATTATCAATTTCTTTAATTTGATCTTCATTCAAATTATTAGTCATTTCTTTACGATATCTTGCAATAAAAGGTATTGTTGCTCCTTCTTCTAATAAAGATAAAGTAACATCAACTTGTTTTTCTGTTATATTTAATAATTGACTTGTTTTTTTAATTAATTCATTTCTTTCCATTGTTAATCTTCCATTTATCAAAATTAATTTATTAATAATAATTTTATATAAAAAAATTGATATTTTATTAAAAAACCCAATAGCATGAATAGCTACTAGGTTTTAAAATAAATTTATTAATATAAATTTAAAGTAGGTTTTTTAAAATCAGGATTACTTGCAATTGGTTTTGATTGTTGCATATAGTTTTTATAATTATTAGAATTACTAGGAATTTTTGTAGCAAAAATTGATGAACTTATAATATTAAATAAATTAGATATTATTCCAACACCAACATTTACAGCACTACTTGTAAAAAACATTTTTAAATATGGTGGCATCCCTGAAAATAAAGTACCAAGTGCACCAGCGGCAAATGTTTTTGCTTTTTGATTATTAGATAATTTTGTCATTTTATTTTATCCCATATTTATTGCTGAAGTAAATCCTGTACCTGCACCTCTAATATATGAGTGTTGATATGTATAATTTTGTGCAATTGTTTTTTTATTATATGGATTAGAATAAAAAATAATTTGATTAATTAAATTTAAAAAATTATTGATTGAATTTCCACCCATTTGCAAACCAATAATTGCTTCAAACATTGAAGTTTTAGTGACTTTTTTAGCTGCAGCTCCGCCTACAATATTTTGTTTTTGTATTTTAGTTAATTTAATCATTTTATACCTCCTTACTTATTAGTTAAATATTTAATTAAAGAAACATTAGATAAATAAACAAAGATATCTGTATTATTTGCAATTTGTGATGATAAATCATGAATGAACAAACTGTAAATATTAAAATTTTCTAATTGATAAACAAGTGAAAAATTTGTTTTATATTCCTGATTATTTAATACAATTGTTGTTGATTTTTTATCTAATTCATTTGTATTTAAAACAATTCAATAATCATTATTTGTTGAATATAGTTTAGTTTTAATTTTTGGATTAATTTTTAAAACAAAAAATATAATAATACCAATTAATAACATAAATGATACTATAACTAAAATTCTATAAATCTTCTTCATTTTCTAAATTAATATGTTCATATTCTAAATTATCAATAATTAATGTATTTATAAAAAATAAATAATTAGATTTATTGATTTCAGTAATTAATTCAAAAACTAGATTATAGTATTTATGATTGTTATTAATCTCTAAAC
>CAMWRJ010000046.1 GCA_947176635.1 uncultured Mycoplasmataceae bacterium | reverse complement strand
TTAGATAATAATAATGATGCAGATAAAATAAGAGAAAAAATTAAAAATATTAATTTTTTTAAGGAGTAAAAAAATGGTTGAAAATTTAAAATCTAAAATTAAAAATAAAAAACCAATTGATTGAACGCATACAATCGTAATTAGTGATTTAGCAGTTGATCAAAATATTTTAAAAATGCATGAAGAACGTGTAAATAATATCTTTGCTAGTTTAAGTGATTTAGAAAAACAACAACAAGTAACTAATATAATTATTAGAGATAATCTTTTTAATAAAGCAATGGATTTTATCATTTCTCATTATGAAATTGAAATTGATCCATCTGATATTGAAATGTTAAAAGTTAATTTAAAAAATGCTTTCCCACAAGCACAAGAAAATGTGTTAAATGATATTGCATCAAAATTAATTCAAAAATTATTAATCTTTAAAGATATCCAAACAGAATTTAATATTGATGTTTCTGATGAAGAATTAATTTCAGTATTAAAAGATTACTATGAAAAAACTAATAAACCAATTAGAGATTTTATGCAAGATGAAAAATCATTCCAAGCAGCAAAAAATACTTTATTAGAAGAAAAAACAACATCATTTATTATTGAAAAATTCCCAAGAGATTTAGAAGAATTAAAAAAGAAATTAAATAAATACGTGGATGATGAATTAGCAAAATAGGAGATAGATATGAAAAAAACTTTATTAACTTTACAAGATAAAACAAGATTAGAAGCAGAATTAAAAGAATTAATTGAAGTTAAAAAACCTGATATTATTAAACAAATTCAAGAAGCAAGACAACAAGGTGACTTATCTGAAAATGCTGATTATGATGCAGCTAAAAATGAACAAGCAGCAATTGAAAAAAGAATTAATGATATTAAAACAATTTTAGATAATTGTGAAATTATTAAAGACAATGAAGGTTCAAAAGACATAGTAGGTATTTCAAAAACCGTAGTTATTTGAGACTTACAAGATGAAAAAGAATATACTTTTAAAATTTATGGTGCTCAAGGTGCTGATCCTAAAAATGGAATTATCTCAAATGAATCACCATTAGCTAAATCAATCATGAATCATAGAGTAAATGATGTAGTAGAAGTTAAAGGTATTGAAAACACTTACAAAGTTAAAATTTTAGAAATTAGATAATTAAATAAATCTCTTTTAGTTAAGATTAATTCTTATTAAAAGAGTTTTTATTTTTTAGAGATAAAATTTATATTGATGGTACATTTCATCATCATTTTTTAGAAAAGACATTTTATTATGCAATTAGAATTAAACACTAAAAAATATAATTTTCTTTGGGACCACTCTTTCAAGTAGGGATAGACCTATACTTGAAGGAGTTTTTTAATGACAAATTTAGATTATATTTACATATTAGAGAATATGTTAATAAAATGAAAAGTGTCTCTTAGAGATTTAATTAGACAAGTGATAAAGAAAGGTTTAAATAGAATGAATCCATTTGATTTTAACAGCGCAAATTCAATAGAAATTTTATCTAATATTTTGGAAACGAATCTTAGTGATAAACAATTTGAAATGATTAAAAATTTAATAAATTCTTTTAGAAGTTCAATAGAAGTTTCTGTTCAAAATTTTATAAATTGAGAAATTGATGAATTCAAACAAAACAATCCACATGCTGAATTTAAAGAATTTAGATACCAAGAAATAGGGACATTTTTTGGAAAAATAAAAGCGAAAACTCGTGTTTTTAGAAATGCAGAATTTAGTTCAATCATTATTAAAAAGAAGTCAAAAACTTTTTTCTTAAACACAATGTTTTTAGCTAGTTTAATAGTAAACGGTTTATCAAATTATGATAGCTTAATTAAATATTTCAAATCATTTGGTATCACTATGTATGATGATATGATTTGCAATGTTAGAAAAACAGTAAATGCATATTTATCAAGCACAATTAAGAGTGACGCTTTTAAACATAATCCACATCAACTAGTTGTATTCTTTGATGGTTGTGTTAACGTATATAAGACTAAAATATGGATAACAGAGCCTAAAACAGGTCTAAAAAGGCTTAAAAAAGTCAAAAGAAAGGTAGTAACACTAACTGCTATAGGAATTGATGCTAATGGTGCAAAAAGAACTCTAGCACATGTTATTGTTCCTACAGAAAATTCTGATGGGTATGATTTACTTATGACTAAATTAAAAGAAAAAGGAATAGAAAAAATAGATTTGATTGTAGCTGATGGTACATCTGCATTAAACGACCCTATTTTAGAACATTTTCCAAGTGCTATTAGACAAAGATGTGTCACTCACATGTTAAAACATTTTAGGGATAAGATATCTAAAAAGAACAAACATGAAGCAATGCTTCTATTAAAATCTGTTTTTAAATGTGAATCACTAGAATCTGCAAAAATTGAAATACAAAAAATTGAAAAAAGGATGTTAGAGATCAATCCAAATGTATGAGAAACATTTAAAAAGAATGAAGAAAGCATGTTAGCCTTTTTCATTCTTCCTAAAGTTTTGTGAAAAGCATCCTATACTAATAATGTTTCTGAAAATTTTAATTCCTGTTTTAGAAAGTTATCTCCAAGTTATACATGTTTTAGTAGTCTGCAATCACTAGAACTAACTATGGAGTTAACTAGAATTAAGATGGATGCAGTTTACAAAAAATATGATATAAACTAATTATATATTTATTTTTAGTTAATTGCTAAATAAATAGGAATCCCTAGTTCAAAGAGTGCTACCTTTTCTTTATTATATTTTAGCGGTAGTGTATATTAATTTGTGGAAAGTATAATCCTTTACAAGGGATTATATTTTTTTATTAGATTAATATAATCAATATTATTCTATTCTAATAATTCATTATCATTAAAAATAATTTTTAATTGTTGATAAATAATTCCTCAATTTGGTATCCTAGAATTTCATTTTTCTAACTGATTTTGAATAACTAAATAAACCAATTTTTCTAATGATTTAGCATTTGTAAAGTTACCCTTAGTTTTCGTTATTTTTCTAATGTTTCTATTAAGATTTTCAATAGTATTTGTTGTATAAATTATTTTTCTAATTTCAAATGGATATTTGAAAAAAGTGGTTAATTCATCAATATTATTTCTTCATGATTTAATAGCATAACTATATTTTGAATTTCATTTATTTTCAAAAATATCTAATTCATTTAATGCAACATCTAAATTAGGTGCGGAATAAATCTTTTTCATGTCGCTACAAAATTCTTTTAAATGATCATATCTAACAAATTTAGTTGAATTTCTAATTTGGTGAACAATACATTTTTGAATATCTGTCTTTGGAAAAACGGCTTTAATAGCTTCAGAAATACCAGTTAAATTATCAGAACATACTATTAATATTTCTTGTACACCTCTTGATTTTAAATCATTAAATACATTCATTCAATATTTAGCAGACTCACTTTCGCTTATTCAAAACCCCAAAACATCTTTAATTCCTTCAGAATTAACTCCTATAGCAATATAAATGCTTTTTTCAATGAATTGATTGTTTTCTTTGACTTGGAAACGAATTCCGTCAATATAAACAATTGGATATATTTTCTTTAATGGTCTAGATAATCAAGCCTGTATATCGGGTAATATTTTGTCTGTTACTCTTGATATAAAGTCTTTTGAAATATCCATTCCATATATTTCTTGAATACATTCACTAATATCTCTAGTGGACATTCCTTTTGAAAACATAAATATTATTTTTTCATCAATTTCAGAAATATTATTTTGATATTTTTTAACAATTTTTGGTTCAAAAGTTCCCATTTCATCTCTTGGGATTGATAGCTCAATTTCTCCTGAATTAGATTTAACTGTTTTACGTGAATGACCGTTGCGGTAGTTATCAGATTTTTCTCTTGAATTTTGATCTCATTTTTCATAACCTAAATGTTCTGTTAATTCTTCATCTAGTGCTTTTTCAATCAAACCTTTCTTTAACTCATTAATTACTTCATTCATTTCAGATAATGAAGATACATTTAACTCATTTAATAATTCCAAAACCTTTGGATTAAAATTATATTTCTTTTTTGACATAATAAAAACTCCCTTACATAAATTTTACCTTGTAAAGGAGTTTCCACAAATCTATATACAGTTTCATTTTAGCTAACATATTTTTATTGTTTTATATTGTTATGAGTATTGTTTTATATATATCTTTTAAAAAAGATAATCCAGAAAACATTCCATTATATTTAACAGCAATCTATCCAATACCATTTTTATTAATATTTATTGGTTTATACATTCCTGGTATTATTCAACTTACTAAATTACCAATTAATAAGCAAGATAAATTAACTTTGTTATTATCATGAATAATTATTAATCCATTATATATCTTAGTTTTTTTAATTTATTATGGAATAAAAAATAAAAATTTAATATTAGAATCTGAAAAATATGAATATTATAAAAAGAAAATTTTTATTTACTCAGTTATTGAA
>CAMWRJ010000045.1 GCA_947176635.1 uncultured Mycoplasmataceae bacterium | reverse complement strand
AAACAATCATTATTTGATATTAATATAAATTTAAAACAGAATAAAGTAACAGCATTCATTGGGCCATCAGGATGTGGTAAATCTACTTTTTTAAGATCATTAAATAGAATGAACGATTTAATTGATGGTGTAATTTTAGAAGGTAATATTTATTTTAATAAATGAAATATTTATTCAAAAAAATTAGATCCACTTGAGCTAAGAACAAAAGTGGGATTGGTTTTCCAAAAACCAACACCATTCTCAATGAGTATTTATGATAATATAGCTTTTGCTTTAAGACAACATGGTATTCATGATAAACATATTTTAGATAAGATTGTTGAAGAGTCATTAAAAAATTCAGCATTATGAGATGAAGTAAAAGATGATTTAGAAAAATCTGGTTTAGATTTATCTGGTGGACAACAACAAAGATTATGTTTAGCTAGAACATTAGCATTAAGTCCAGATGTAATATTAATGGATGAACCAACTAGTGCATTAGACCCAATTGCTACATCAAAAGTAGAAGAATTAATTCTTAAATTAAAAGAAAAATATACAATCATTCTTGTAACACACTCAATGAGTCAAGCTCAAAGAGTTAGTGATGAAACAGTATTTTTCTATAAAGGTAAAATTATTGAATACGGGACAACTAGAAAAATATTTACTAATCCTTCAGAAAAACTTACAAAAGATTATATTTCAGGTAAATTATAGATAGGAAAAAATATGTCTTCAAATTACAAATTATTAAAAGAATCAAAAAATGAATTAATTGATGAATTATTATCATATTTTCAACATATTATTAATGTTAGTAAAGAAACATATTTTTATACTGAAAAACATAATAAAGTAGAAGATGATTTTTTAGATAAAATCAATTTATTAGAAGAAAAATCAGATATCTTATATGATAATGTTTTAAATTCATCTGTTTGAATTATTCAAAGTAATCAACCAAGAGCATCAAATTTAAGATTTATTATTTCTTGTATTAATTCAGCAAAAGAATTAGAAAGAGCAAGTGATTATCTTTTATTAATAACAAAATTTTTAAATAAAAGAACATTAGATGAAAAACTTCATAATTATTTTATGCAAGCTTTTAAAAGATGTATTGATATTTTAGAAATATCATATGATGAATTTTTGAATAATGATCCATTCCAAGCAAGACAAACAATTAAATTGGAATTAGAAAATTACAAATCATTTTTAAGTACAAATACAAAAATAATGATTAAACACTTTGATGAATTAAATCCAAATTCTGACATTTTAGATGCATTAATTGAATTAATTAATGCAATTAATGATTTAGAAAGAATTGTTACACATGTTTATAATTTAATTAAATCTTTTAATTATATAGATTTACAGTAATGAAAGTTTTAATAGATTTTTCGCCAACTTATTATTCTAAAGTACTTGATGAGTATCAACACTTATTAGAAAAAATAGCTAAATTTACATTAAATTATTTAAACATTAATATGCCAGAAATTTTAATGGATGTTTCATTTGTATCAAAAGAAAAAATTAAAAAAATAAATAGTGAATATCGTAATAAAGATTATGCAACAGATGTAATTTCTTTTGCATTATGAGATAGTGGAATAAAAACTCCATTATTAGGTGAATTATTTATTTGTATACCTATTGTAAAAATTCAAGCAAAAAAATATAACCATTCATTCAAAAGGGAATTGTCATTTTTATTTTTACATGGTTTATTACATTTATTAGGTTATGATCATCAAAATGAAAATGATGAAAAAATTATGTTTAATTTACAAGATGAAATTTTAAATCAATTAAAAATTATGAGGTAATATATGACAAAATCAAAATTAAAAAATAAACCAATTGTAAGAAAATTTGCTTATGCACTTTATGGTTTAAAAACATCTTTAAAAGAAGAAAAATCATTAGTTATTCATTTAGTAATTGCTATATTGACTTTTATTATTTCTGGTGTTTTGAAAATAAATATTACTCAGTGAGCTATTATTGTTACAATGGTTGGTGTTGTAATTTCATCTGAATTAATGAATACAGCAATTGAAAATACAGTAGATTTAATTTCATTTAAATATAACATTAATGTTAAAAAAATTAAAGATATTGCTGCAGCTGCTACATTTATTTTAGCATTAGCAGCCATTGTCGTTGGATTATTAATTTTTGTTTCTAGAATTGTTGAAATGGTTGAAAGAGGTTATTATTAAATTATGTCTGAATTAATAAACTTATTAAAAGTATCAATTATAGGTAAACCAAATGTTGGTAAATCTAGTTTAATTAATACAATTTTGCAAAAAAAAGCTTCTATAGTTAATAATAAACCTCAAACAACAAGAAATAAAATTAGCTTTGATTTTGAATTTGAAAATAATTTAATTATTTTTACTGATACACCTGGATTCCATAATCCAAAATACAAATTAGATAATTTTTTAAATAAATTTGTTGAAAATTCTTTAAAAGATTTAGATTTAATCTATTTATTAATTGATTTAACAAGAAAAATTGATGATGAAGATGAACAAATAATACAAAAAGCATTATCTATTAAAAAACCAATATTTTTAATTTTTACAAAAAAAGATTTAATTAAAGAAACAACAGAAATTGAAAATATTCAGCAAGATTTAATTAATCAAATAAAACCATTAGATGTTTTTTATATTAGTTCAGTTAATAATGATTTAAATGATTTATTAAACAAAACAATTCAATATAGTATTAAAAATAATTTCTTAATGCCAAAAGAATTATATAGACTTTCAAATTCTGATAATTTTGAAATTTCAGAAATTATTAGAGAACAATGTTTAAATTTATTAAAAGATGAAATCCCATACGGTGTTGCTGTTCTAATTGAAAACACTGAATATGATAAAATAAAAAATTTATTTAGTATTAATGCTGCAATTGTAGTTGAAAGAGAAAGTCATAAAGGTATTGTTGTTGGTGCTAAAGGAAAAATGATTAAAGAAATTAGTACTAATTCAAGATTAGAATTATTAAAGATTTATGATTGCAATATATTTTTAAAAATATATGTAAAAGTAGATAAAAATTGAAGAAACGATTTAAATAAAATTAAAGAATTTGGATATTTTAATTAATGCGTGAAAAAATTTGTAAATGTTATTTAATAGCAAAATTTAACTATGATATTTTTGATGAAATTGTAATTTTTTTAACTGATGAAGGTAAAAAAATCTCATGCTTTTCAAAAGGTTCAAGAAGAATTGCTTCTAAAAATGGTATGAATTTAATTATTGGTAATTTCTTAGAATTAGAATATTTTGAATCTAGATTTAACAATAAATTGAATAGATTAAAAAAAATTAATTCTATTAGAAATATTGATTATTCTATTTCAAATAGTAGTCTTTTTAATTTATTAAATTTGATATTTACAAAAATTGATTGAATTGAAAATGATGTAGAATATTATAATTTATATCAGGAATTTTTAGCATTAATTTTATTATCACAAGATGATAGTGCAATCATTAATTACATGATTATAAAGTTTTTATCATTAATTAATGAAAATGTTAATTTAAAGATTTGTCAAAGATGTAATTGTGTTTCAAAATTACAATCAGTATCTATTCAAGAATTAGGTTTTATTTGTTTAGAATGTTTAGATGAACATGATGATTTTTTTACAGATTCTGAAATGGAATATATTTTTGAAATAATTTCTAATAATTTTTTTCTACCATCTAAAGAACAAAAAATAGATTCCTTAAATATTTCAAATAAATTAACAAAAAAATTAATAAAATATAGAAATAATTACAGCAAATAATTGAAAGGATTTAAAATGAAATTTAAACAAGAAGAAATTATTAATCATTTAAAAAATTATGGATTTGTTTTTAATAGTAGTGAAATTTATAATGGATTAAGTAATGCTTGAGATTATGGTCCATTAGGTGTTTTATTAAAAAATAATATAAAACAAAAATGATGAAAAGAATTTGTAACTAAATCAACAGATATGGTTGGATTAGATTCAAGTATAATTTTAAATCCTTTAGTATGAGAAGCTAGTGGTCATTTAAAAAACTTTTCTGATCCTTTAATTGATTGTAAAAACTGTAAAAACAGATTTAGAGCTGATAAATTAATTGAAGAATTTTTAAATATTAGTGTTAGCGAAAATACTGATCAAAAAACATTAGAAGAATTAATGCAAAAAATTAAATGTCCTAATTGCGCAAAAAAAGATTGAACTGAAATTAGAAAATTTAATTTAATGTATAAAACTTATCAAGGTGTTGTTGAAAATGCAAAATCTGAATTATATTTAAGACCAGAAACTGCACAAGGTATTTTTATTAATTTTAAAAATATTCAACGTAGTATGAGATTAAAATTACCATTTGGTGTTGCTCAAATTGGAAAATCATTTAGAAATGAAATTACACCTGGTAACTTTATTTTTAGAACTAGAGAATTTGAACAAATGGAAATTGAATATTTCTTTAATCCTAAAAAATCATCATCAACTAAAATATTTGATTATTTCAAAAATAAAATACAAGATTTTTTAATTAATTAATGTTTAATTAAAAGAGATAATTTGTTAATTCAAGAAAA
>CAMWRJ010000044.1 GCA_947176635.1 uncultured Mycoplasmataceae bacterium | reverse complement strand
TTAATTTTTAATGAATATTTTATCTTAGATAATTCAAGAAAAACTATTGCACAAAAATACAATATACCTATAAAAGTCGTTAATTTAAAAGTGGATTATTTAAAAAGATTTATGAATAAAAATTTTGTTAAATAATTTAATATAATAATATTATGCGTAGTCAATATAAAGAAAAAATAAAATTAATTTATCGTTCTCAGCCATTTTTTAAAAGAGTGAATAATATTGATTCTAATTTTATTTCAAAATATATTTTCTTTATTTTAATGATGTTAATATTATCAATTGTTTCATCTTTATTAATTGGTTTTGGAATAACAATTAAAAGTGATATCAATCAAACATTAAAAGCTATTTCTATATTTTGTGTTTTATGATGTTGCTTATTTTTTATTTGATGAATTGAACAAACATATTATTATATAAAACTTAAAAAATCAAAAAATAAATTACTAGAGATTTTTAGTTTCATTCCTATTTTTAATTTAGTTTCAATAATTAGATTATCAAAAACAATTAAAAGTTATGAATTTTGAAATTGATTAAAATTACCTTACATAAAAAACGAAAATGAATTTAATTTCAAAAATTATAAAACTAAACAATGATATTTAAACTTAGTATGTTTAATTTTAATGTCTCCAATGTTTGTTTTACTTTGAATGCCAGAATATAATCCAGAACAAATAAGTGCATTAAATAATTTATGATTTGAAGGATTTCAATATTTTACTATTCAAACTAACTTATTATGTTATATTTATTCATTATGTTTTGTTATTTCACCAATGATGAAACAATTTAATAAAGATTCTATTTTAATATGTTTATTATCTTATTTATTTGTTGTATCTATAACTTATAACTTTATTATTTTACCTTCTAATTCATTAGGAGATTTAAAACAATGATCAGCATTTAATTGAACTAAAACATGTTGAGATCACATTATAAATCCTATTGTGTTTATTGTTATTGGAATTTATAATTTATCATATTCATGTAAAAAATATAATCAATATCAAGATTATTTAACTGTATTAAAATTTGGAATGATTATTCCAACTATTTATTTACTTTATTCATTAATCTTACCATTTGTTACTTCATCTTCAGTTTATGGTTTTGTAAGCAATTGTAATCCATCATTAAAAAATTTAAGTGGTTCATTATTAGAATATGGACAGTGATATTTAGTGTTTGTATTTGTTCTATATTGATTTATTTTTGTAGGAATTATTACAATGTTTTGAAAAATTAAATATAATTTTTATATAAGGAATTTACAAAATGTAAAAATAGGAGTTTAATTTATGACAAAAGAAAAGAAGAAATTAAACCAATTTATGATTGTAGGTTGTTCTCAAATAGGTTTATTAGTACTATTAATAATATTTGCTATTGTTTATAGTGTTAATGCAAGCAAAACATTGAGTTTTGAAGAAGCAACAGAAAATATTTTATCACCTAAAACTGTTGATCCAATCAGTGTATTATTAATAATCTGTTTTACACTTTATTTAGGAATGAGTGTAGGAAGTAGTATTGCAATTTTAGTAATTAAATGACAAAGTGAATGATGTATTAATAATAAAATCTTATTAGGAATATTAACATTATTTTTAGGTTTCATTACAGTATTAATATTTTCAGAATTAGGTAAACAAAATTTAAAACATGTTAACCAAAACAAAAATCATCACAACTACTACAATGATTTCCCTAATGAAGATGAATTAGATGAAACATTAGAAAAAGTACATAATAATCAAAATGTTGAACAAAATAATTATTAAATAAAATATGGAATAACCAAAATTCCATATTTTATTTTTTATTAATTAATTTAGTTGTTTTAATTATTTTTGCATTATAGTATTTATTTAATAATCTTAAAGTTTTATAATGTATTAATTTATTTTTAGTAGCTGTTGCATCTTTTAAAACACTAATTTCATAACCTAATTGAAATCCTGTACAAACAAATTCTTTAACGCATATATCAGTATATACTCCACAAACATATAGTTTAGTAAAATGATTGTTTTTTAAATAAGCATCTAGATTTGTATTAATAAAAGCATTATAATTACGTTTTGTAAAAATAAGATCATTTTCACATGGTTTTAATTCATTAATAATTTGAGCTCCATAACTATTTATTAATGCATGAGGTTTTCAAATTTTAAATTCTATATCATTTTCATAATGAGCATCATTTACATAAATTACTGAAATATTATTTTTGTGTGCCCAATTTATTGTTTGTTTAATATTAGCTATAATTTTTTTTGTATGTGGACATTTTAATGTACCATATATAAAATCATTAATCATATCAATAATAATTAATGCTGATTGATTAGTCATTATTTATTCTTCCTTTAATAATTTAATTTATTAATAATTTTAACTCATATTAATTAATTGTCAAAATCTAAAATAATTAATTATAAAATAGTATTAATCTAATTTTAGTTTATAGAAAGGTTATATAAAAATGCAAGAGTATCAAAAAATTGTAAAAATAGAATGAGTTGAAGATAAAGAGTTAGGTGATGGATTAAAATTGTTTGATGCAGATGGTAATTGATCTACAAAACCACTAAAAGCAATTTTAGAAAATGATATGCTAACATGAAATAAAAATCAAATTGAAGAATGATTAAAAGAAAATTTTGGTTTAATCAAAACTAAAAATCAATTTATAGGTAATAAATTCTTTTGCGAATTAATTAAGATTAAATAAAACAAAAGCAATTCTAGTTTGAATAGAATTGCTTTTTAAATTACTCAAAGAAGTATTTAATATTTTGTTATTCTCTAAATTATTATTTTATAGTAAGGAGG
This sequence comes from uncultured Mycoplasmataceae bacterium, assembly GCA_947176635.1. Lineage (GTDB taxonomy): Bacteria > Bacillota_I > Bacilli_A > Mycoplasmatales > Mycoplasmoidaceae > Ureaplasma. Next base: position 1,771 of record CAMWRJ010000044.1, on the reverse strand, counting down.
TTTAGAAATACGTTTAATAACAAATGTATTATTAGAAAGAACTTAATATATGAGAACAAAAGACAAGTACATAAAAAACAGAATAAGAAAGGAGGGCTGTTAGAAAATTTATATAGTTGTTTTTTAAAGATATAGAAAAAATTTAAATGTTATTAATATTAAATATACTTCTTTTGAATTAACCAAAATATAGTTTATCATTTTTTTATTATTTTTTTTAAATTTTTTTAAATTCAAAAGATAAAAGAAATATATTAAATAGTTTAAAAATATAAGAATATAGATTATTTTAATTAAAAAACTAGATACTTTATAAGTATCTAGCTATTTTTCATAATGGTGGAGGCGATGGGAGTCAAACCCACGACCTCCTGAGTGCAAATCAGGTGCTCTATCAACTGAGCTACGCCCCCACATGGTGGAAGTAAGTGGGCTCGAACCACCGACCTCACCCTTATCAGGGGTGTGCTCTAACCAACTGAGCTATACTTCCATAGACATATTAATTATATAATAATTTTAAAAAAATGATAAAAAATCTTAATTTTTATTATTTTTTTGCGAAAATGTCACAGTCAATATGTGATTAAAATGTCACTATTAAATGTATAATATATATTATCATTTTATTTAATCTTGGATTCAACAAAGGATTCAAGATTTTTTAATTTAGTCTCTAAATAACTTATTTTTTTATCTTTTAAAAATATTTTATTTTTTAATTCAACAATTGTTTTAGCTTGTTGATTTTCAATATTGATAGTTTTCAAATCATCTTTAATTAATAAATATTTTGATGTACCAGAATGAATATACATTTGTTCATTAGATATTTGTTTATGAATAACAACACTGTCTGAGTGCAAATGAATTTTATTTCCATTAGAATCGATTGCTTTATAGTATTCATTATTTATTTTAATAGTTCCATATCTACTGACTTTTCTTTCAAAAGTTTTATCAAAAATTCCATTAATATCATGTGGATTAATTTTTCTAAATACATTTTTATTATTGAGTTTAAATTTTGTTTTTTTAAATCTTATATTGTATCTATCAGCTAATAAATAACGACAATAATGTTTATATTCTGAATATGTTTTAATTCCCAATTTAGTTAAATCAAATTTAATTCAATTTTGTAATGAATTTCAAGCTCTTTCAACATTTGGTTTAGCTGTTGGAGCAGAACTACAAATTACTTCGATATCTTTACTTTCTAAAGCTTGAGTAAAATCTGTTTTGTCTCTTCCAGGAGGACTATAAAACGTGAAACGACAATCTATTACAAATGTCTCAGGCAATCCATATTTAGTGAATAATTGCGTGAATAATGAATCATAAAGGGCATTTGTTTCTTGTAAATCGCAATCTGCTGTTAACATAAACCCAGAATGATCAACAATCGCTCCAGTTGCAACATTGTATCCAAGATTGCATGGATCAAAAAAACAAGCATCACCTTCAACTCTTCTTCCAAAAGGAGTTAATCATTTTGACGTCGCTCTTTTCAAGTTATACATTAATGCTTTTTTATTCTGTTCGATTCTAAATTTATCAGTTATTAATTTAGGGTTTTTCTTATAAATTCTTTTTGTTTTTTTCTTAGCTAATGGAGATAAAATTCCTGCATTTTTTAGATATTTTCTTACTGAAGATTCTGATATTTTAAGTTGGGACGAGTCAATGAAGTGTGTCTAAGAAGAAAGGCACACTTTTTTTTATGCACTGAAGACAATATGAATATTTTTATAATCTAATATGTAAAATA
>CAMWRJ010000043.1 GCA_947176635.1 uncultured Mycoplasmataceae bacterium | reverse complement strand
ATATTTATTACTTTTATTATGTAATAATAAATTAAATAATATTAATATAAATTTATTATACCAAAACAATAAAATAGGATTTTAGAAATTAAACAAAATCCTATTTTTTTCTTATATTTTTGTATAAAGGTAATTAAATAACTATTTAATCTTTTTTATAAGAAGTGAGGATGTTAGTAATGTCAAAAACAATTAAGAAAAGAGTAATTGGAATAGTGGCTGGATTAGCAATTATTGGAGGTAGTGTAACAACTGCTGTAGTATTAGCAAATTTAGCAAATAGAAACATTAAAAGTTTTATAGTAAGCTATGATAATTTATTAGAAATAAGAAATAGAATTTTATCTGATTATTCTAAAAATGCAACAATTGATAAACAATGTACAGTTGATGAATTTGTACAAAAAGTAAATGATGGAACATTAAAAACATGAATTAATGATAACTTTAAACAATATTTTAAAGCTATTGATTCAGATCAAGAATTTAATTTTAATTTGAAAATTGAAGAAAATGAAAATGAAATTTTATTATCTTTAATTCCAACTGAAAACAAAACATTAAGATTAGAACAATTCTCAAATAAATATGATGATTCTATTGTTGAATTTGCAAAAAATTCAGTTATTTTTAAGTTTCCAAAAATTGAATTTTTAAAAGAAGAATTATTTACTTACACACAATTATTATCTTTTCAAAATAATATTATTGCAAATATGCAAAATAATAAATTAACATTTGAAGAATTAAATAATATTTCTGATGAAAGTCAAATAAAACAAGTTATTGAATGAATTTGTAATTTATTAGGTATTAATATTATTTTTGAAAAAATAGAATTTAATAAACTACCTGCAGAGAATGCATATGCAATTAAAATGATTGCAAATTCAGAATGAGCATTAGGTTGAAATAATAATCAAACAAATAATAATGGATTCATTATTGAAAGAAAATCATTAACAATTAACTTTAACAATATTATTACATTAGAAAATGATGTTTTAGATAAATTAAAAGAAAAAGTAAGTGTCTATTTACAACAACAAAATATAGACTATTCTTCTTGATTAGAACATTTTCAAAATCATGATAATGTTTATGAATCATTAATGCAATATATTTATAATGAATTAAATGCTTTATTGACAAATACATTGCCAAATGGTTGTATTAAATCATTAGAATTATTAACAACAAATAATGAAACTTATAATTTAAAAATTATTCCAAATTTAGGATATAGTTTTTTATCTAATTCTAATTATTATGACAATGGAAATATTTTATTAACTGATATTGATATCTATTCTTATATTGAATTTAATGGAATTAGTTTAACTAATTTTATTAAAAGATTACAAGACACAATAGATTTAAATAAATATAACCAGGCAGAATTTAATAGTTGAATTAGTAGTGCACAATTTAAAGATTATGTTGCTGCTAATTTAAATACAATAACTGGGAATAATATTGATTCTTCTAAAATTGATCATATTTCATATGATTCAACAAATAACACACTTATCATTTCGCCAACATCAGCTTATAGATTTAAATTAATTGATGCATTAGAAAACGTTTTAGTTAATGAAAATGGAGAATTATTGATTACAAATTTAAATTTATTTACATATATTCATTTTAATGAATTAGCATATTTATTTAATGCTGTTCAAGATTATATTGATAACATTAAATTTACTAGCAATGAATTTTCAGAATATGTTAATAGTAATAATAATTTAGAAGCATTAAAAACATTAATTAGTAGTAATTTAAGTGTTTCTAATTCACAAAAAATAGATGATAACAAAATTCAAAATATTAGTTTTGCAAATGGTAATTTAGTAGTCTTTTTAGATTCAAATTACAATATTTATAGTGCCGATAATTATCAAAATGTAATATTAACAGACAACATATTAACTATTAAAAATTTAAAATATTTTTCAATTGTAGATTTAGTTAAATTAGATGAATTATTTAGTTCTATTCAAACTTTTATTGACAATAATAAATATACAATAATTGAATTTAATGATTACATTACAAACAATTTAGATTTATTTAAAAATTTAATATCTGACAATTTATTTGTAACAGAACAAAACAAAATTTTAGTAAGCGAAATAATTGATATTTCTTTAGATAATAATCAAAATTTAAAAATCTCATTAAACGATAACTATATTAAATATAATCTTGAAGAAAATATTAATTTTGAAATGGAAGGAACTAATTTAATAGTTAAGAATTTAAATTATTATCAAGAAATCACTTTTAATAATTTAGATAATTTATTTAATGCTATTCAAAATGAAATTAAAAATAACAAATATACTATTGATGAATTTAATAATTATTTAACAACTAATGTTGATTCATTCAAAAAATTAATATCAGATAATTTATATATTTTAGATTCTGTTACACTAGAGGTTGATAAAATTGAAGATGTTAATTTCAATTTAAATACAAATGAACTAAATATTGTTTTAAATTCAAATTATTTAAAATATGTAATTGCAAATAATGATAATATTAATTTAAATAATACAACATTAACAATTAGTAATTTAAGATATTATGATATGTTCGAATTCATTAATATTAATGAATTATTCAATAAAATTCAAGAATTTATAACAACAAATAAATTCACACCAGAAGAATTTAAAGATTTCGCAAATGTAACTGATAATAATGCTATTAAAACTTTAATTTCAAATAATTTATTAATTTCTTCAACAGAGACATTACCAATTAAAAACATTATTGATGTTTCTGTTAATGACAATTATGATCTTGAAGTTTCATTAAATAAAGATTATGTTAAATATGATATGCAACAAGATAATAATGTTGTGTTAAATAATGATATTTTAACATTTAGTAATTTCGTTTATTATTCAACAATTAATATTTCTAATTTAAATAGTGTATTTGATTATATTCAAGAAATTATTACAAATAATCAATTTACACCAAATGAATTAATAGAATATATTAAGACAAATTTAAATGAATTAAAAAAAGAATTATCATCAATACTACTTATTTCAGAAACTGCTAGTATTGATGAAAATGAAATTACAAATATTGCAATATCAAATTCATCAAAATTTGAAATAACTTTAAATTCATTAAACAAAAAATACACTATTGATGAATATGAAAATGCAACATTGAATAATACAACAATTTCATTTAGTAATTTACAATTTTATACAAGTATTAAATTCTCTAATTTATCATCAGTACGTTCTGCAATTCAAGATATTATTACATCAAAAAGCTATACACAAAGCGAATTTAGCACATATGTTTCAAATAATAAAACATCACTAAGAGATACAATTAGCAGTAGATTATCAAAAACTATTAATGGACCAGGAAGTTGAAGTATAAGTCAAATTAGTAATGTTGAATATAATGGTGGTAATGTTAGAATTACATTCAATCCACCTGCAAATTATAAATATTTATTTGAATCATATTCTTATGCTAGTGTTTCAAATAATGTTTTAACTATTACTAACTTTAGTTATTATTCTCCTACTTCATCAAGTTATTTCACTTGAAATGGTAGTCAAATTACAGGATTAAGTAGTTCTGGTTCAAATTTAACTTCAATTACAATTCCAACAAATTGTACATCAATTGCAAAATATGCATTTAGAAATAATAAAAATATTCGTACTGTAGTTATTCCCGGATCAGTAAATAGTATTGGTGTTGGTTCATTTGAATTTTGTACTAATTTAAGTAGCTTAACATTAAAAGAAGGAATTAATGAAATTCTTGGATGAGCATTTAGAGATTGTATTAATTTAACATCAATTACAATTCCAAATTCAATTACTTATATTAGAGAATATTCATTTATGGGATGTTATAGATTAGAAACATTAAATATTAATTCATCATCTAGTAAATTAAGATTAATTGAACAATGAGCATTCCAATCATGTGAAAATTTATATAGTATTACAATTCCTCAGTCTTGTGAAGACATTCATTATGCTGCATTTTCTGATAATGATAATACTAGATATATTTATATTTATGCAAATAGAATTACTATTCGTGATTATGCATTTGGAAATTTATCTAAATTAGAAAGTGTTTATTTTTATCAAACAAATCCTGATAATTTAAACTTAATAAATACAGCTTTCAAGAATTGTAGAAGTGGTAATTTATTTGTAAAAAATAATTCTATGTGAAATAAAATTACTTCTGTTAAATTAGTTAATTATAAACCAACTCTACATATTTTTTAAACAATTGATTCTTTAATTGCATGAAAATATTCTTTAAAAAATATAGCAATTATTGACAATTAAATATTGAATATATAAAATAGTTTTAAGTATGAATTTCTTAATTAGAGATTCATTTTAGAAATACACATGCAATTTTAAAAAGCTTGTGTATTTTTTTATCTTTATATAATATATAGATAATATTTTTTACTTCATATATTTATATAGAATAGATAAATTTAAATTTTTAGGACTATTAATACTTCTTAAATTACTGATAAATACACATTTTTATATAAAAAAGAGCATTTTTTTAAAAAAATTTATGAAAAATTAAAAAAATTTATTATTTTTTAAAATAAATGATATTATTTATATCGTGTTTATTTATTAAATAAATGTGATTGATCTTTGAAAACTTAATAGAATCCGTCAATTTTTGAGAGTTTGATCCTGG
>CAMWRJ010000042.1 GCA_947176635.1 uncultured Mycoplasmataceae bacterium | reverse complement strand
TATTAATTCAAGGTTAAATAATGTATATATTATTTAACATCATTTTAAAGATTGTAAATAAATGGTATTTATAAATGGATTACATTAAAGAACAAGAAATTGAAGATGTTGTGTGTCAAACATTAGAAGAATTAGGTTATTCTAAAATGAATAATGATTTTAATTTTATAGATAAATCTCAAATAATAAATTTTGATTTATTAAAGAATCAATTAATTAAAATTAATTCTAATTTAGAATTGGTCTATATTGAGCAAGCTATAAAAGAGATTAGAAATTTAGTATCTGATAATCAAACATCTTCTAAAATTAAAATTAATAAATTAACATTAGATTTTTTACAAAATGGAATTGGTGTTCAAATTCCCAATTTAAATAATGGAAGAAGATTAAATGTATCTTTAATAGATTATTCTAATATCGAAAATAATGTATTTAATTATGGAAGACAATTAACATTTTGATGTGAAAACTCATCAGATATTAGACCTGATATATTGATATATTTAAATGGAATTCCTTTAGTAATTATTGAAATGAAATCATTTACTGCTAAAGAAGGATTAATTGATGCAAAAGATCAAATAATACATTATTGCAATAAGAAAAAAGAATTTTACTGATGAAATTTATTTTCTATTGTAAGTAATGGAATTAATTCACTAATGGGTCCAATTAATGAAAAAAGATGATTAGAATGAAAACAAAGTTCAGTTGATGATACAAAAGTAGAAATCGAAAATTATGAGAACTATAAAAATTGAATAATAGGGCCTTTATCTAAAAAAAATCTAATAAAATTAATTCAATTTTATATTCATTATTCTTCAAAAGATATTAAATATATACCAGCTTATCACCAATTTTTTTGTGTAGAAAAATGTATTAAGAATTTATTACATTCAAAAAATAAAGGTGGCGTGGTTTGACATACTCAAGGTTCAGGCAAAACAATCACAATGTTGTTTTTAACTAAACAAATTCTTCAATTATCTAATGAAAAATATAAAATAGTTTTTCTAACAGATAGAAATGAATTAGACGATCAATTATTTCAAAATTTTTCAGCTAATAGAGATTATTTGATTTGTGAACCAGTCCAAATTGAAAGTAGAAATGATTTAGTTGAAATATTATCAAAAGACAATAATTTTGGAATTTATATGACAACAATTCAAAAGTTTTGCGAAAGCACAAGTTTATTATCTGATAAATCAAATATTATTGTTATTGCAGATGAAGCACATAGAAGTCATAATAATATAGAAATTCAAGAAGATATTGATTATCAAAACAACGAAATATTTGAACAAAAAGGATTTGCTTATTATTTAAGACAAGCATTTCCTAATGCAACATTTTTTGGTTTTACTGGAACTCCATTAAGAGAACATAAAACTGAAAAAATATTTGGTGATGTAATTGATTCATATAATATGACACAAGCAGAACAAGATGGTGCAGTAGTTGAAATTAAATATGAAAGAAGACCAATATATTTATCTTATAAAGATGAGCAAGAAAAAGAAAATATATTAAATAATATTTATAATGAGTATTTTGAAAATAATGAAAATGAATATATTAATGCTGCTCAAAAAAGCAAGATTAAAGCTGAAATAGGCAGATTATCTAAGATATTTGATAATAATGAGAATATTAAACCTATTGTTACAGATTTTTGATATCACTACAATAGTAGAAGAGATATTTTAAATGGTAAAGCTATGTTTGTTGTATTAAATAGAAATATAGCAGTAAAGATATATAAAGAAATGATAAAACAAAATCCATCTTATGAAGATAAAATTGAAATAGTAATGTCTGGTAGTAATAAAGATAGTGAAGAGTTAATATCATTAACACATAGTAAACAAAAAATTAAAGAAATAACAAGTGGATTTCAAAAATCGGAATCTAAAATAAAAATTTTAATTGTTGTTGATATGTTATTAACTGGTTATGATGTACCGGATTTAGACACAATTTACTTATTTAAAATATTAAAATGACATAACTTAATGCAAGCAATTGCCAGAGTTAATAGAATTTTCAATAAAGATAATAAAGAAAAATTATCAGGTTTAGTTGTTGATTATTTAAGTAATGCAAGAAATTTAGAATTTGCTTTATCTGAATATTCTGGTATTTCATCAAAATCTAACTCAGATTTATTTAGTATTAACAATAGTAAAAATAAATTAATCGACACTCTTAGCGAAATTAGAAGTGAATTCTTTTCAAAAGATGACTGTTTAGAAAAATGATTAGAATTAACTAAATGTAGCTCTGATATTAGAATGAAATATATTGGTACAGGAATTAATATTATTGAAAATTTAGATAATGACTCTAAAAACAAATTTTTTAAACAATTAAATAAAGCAAAGAAATTAATTTTAGAAGCTAAGAGTTTAATTGATGGCAAAATTGAACAAGAATATAACTTTTATGCATTTATTAAAAGAATAATTAGGAGAGATAAAGTTGAAGATTCTATTTATCTTGAAGACTTAATAGAAAAGTTATCTCAAATTACAAATGAATTAATAGACATTAAAACATTAGAATTTGATCAAACAGAAATAAAGAAAGTAAATTCTTTAAAGGAGTTTTCTTCTTGAATTCAACAAAAAATCAAAAATAAAGAGAATACTCAATTAGATAAATTAAAAGTTATTGAAAGAACTAAAGAACAAATTAATAATTTCAAATCTACTCATCCAATGAAAGCTAATGAATTATCAGATATATTAAAAAAATTAATTGAAAAAGTTAATGATAAATTAATGAGTGTTGATGAATTATTAGAGCACATTAGTAATTTAACTGATGAAATGCAAAAGATTTTAGATGTTGGAGAATTTTTACCACATAAAGAACTATTACCATTATATACTGTTATAACTAGCGATGAAGTTGTTTCAAAATTAAGTAATTTTAATAAAAATAATCAAGAAGATGTATTAGAAATTTTATCTGATATAGAAAAAATATTAAGACAATTTACGTGAAAAGAAGGTTGATCTACTAATCAACAAATAAGAGAAAAAGCTAATGCAGAAATTATGCGTATGTTATTGAAAAAGTATAATTATCCACCTAAAAATAGTAGAGAAACATCTAGATTATTGGTTGATGAAATTAACAAAACAATTACTATAAATAAAACAGCAAAAGATTTCTGAATGAAAAAGGAATAATTATGGAAAACAAAGAATTAAAAATCAAAGATTTAGAAGCAAAATTATGAAAATCAGCGGATGCATTAAGAGGTAACTTATCAGCAGAAGATTATATGCATGTTGTATTAGATATAATCACTTTAAAATATCTAAATGACAAATATAAAAAATCTAAAGAGAAATTAATTAATGATGGTTTTTCAGAAGATATTTTAGATAAAGGTCTTTTAATGAGTGAAAATGCTTTTGTAATTACTGAAAAATCTAGTTGAAAAACAATAATGAATAATTTATTCAAAAATGAAATTGGATTAGCATTAGATGATGCATTAGTTCAATTAGCAAAAGATAATGAGGAATTATCTGATATTTTCATTGCTCAATATAATGATAAAGATATTGATAAAACTAGATTAAGTGAAGTAGTTAAAATTTTTGATGACATTGATATTTCAGAATTTGGTGAAGATATTTTAGGAAGAGTATATGAATATTTCCTAGGAGAATTCTTCTTAAAAAGAGGCCAAAAAGGTGGAGAATTTTATACTCCAAAATCAATTGTAAAATTAATAGCTGCTATTTTAAAACCAGTAGCTGGTACAATTTATGATCCTGCTTGTGGTAGTGGTGGAATGTTAATTCAAGCTAAAAATTATATTGAAAATAATGGTGGTGACTTAGATAGAATCTCAGTTTGAGGTCAAGAATTTAATAGAGTTACTAGAAATTTAGCAAAATTAAATTTAATATTAAATGGTTTCCAAATTAAATTAGATGATAATGAATATGCACTAGGTGTTGAATCTGCAGATACATTTACAAATGATCAACATAAACATAAAATTTTTGATTATATTATGGCAAATCCACCATTCAATTTAAAATCATATTGAAATGATTCTTTAGTTGATGATAAAAGATGAAAATACGGATTACCTCCAAAAAATAATGCAAATTTCGCATGATTACAACATATTTTATCTAAATTATCGGTTGTAGGTAAAGCAGGAGTAGTTTTAGCGAATGGTTCATTAACTTCAACTCAATCTAACGAAGATGAAATAAGAAAAAACATTATTAATGATAATAAAATATCTTGTATTGTTGCTTTACCAGATAAATTATTCTTTACAACTGGTATATCAGCTTGTATTTGATTTTTTGATAATAATAAATCAAATAAAGATATCTTATTTATTGATGTTCAAAATTTAGGAACCTTAATTGATGGTTCTAAAAAGAATAAAGAAATTACAGATGAAAATATTAAAGTAATTTCAGATATATATGATAGATTTGCTAGTGGTGAACAAATTAATATTTCTGGATTAGCTAGAAGTGTTTCTTCAGAAGAAGTAGCTCAAAATGAATATTCTTTATTACCTGGTAAATATATTGAAATAGAAAAAGATAAGGAAGAAAAAGATCCTAAATTAATTAAACAAGAATTAAAACATAACATTGATGAATTATTAAAATTAATGGAAGAATCTAAAGAATTAGAAAAAGAATTATTTAAAGCTATTAAAAAATTAGATTTGGATAATTTAGAATAGTGAGGTTCAATAATGGCTATTGTTAAACTTGGAGATGT
>CAMWRJ010000041.1 GCA_947176635.1 uncultured Mycoplasmataceae bacterium | reverse complement strand
ATATTAATTATATTAAAAAAATTTATTTCTGTAAATAAAAATTAAGAGTTTTGGCAAAAAACAAAACTCTTCAAATTTTAATTTCAAAAATCTTTTTTATAAAATCCTAATAAAAAGAAAATGAATAAAAGATTAAATCCAAATATGGAAACAATACATAAACTTTTAATTAATTTATCTTTTGGTTTCATAACACTTAAAAAGATGATGGGACCTAACATAGGAATTACAAATAAAATTAAACAAGTTATTAATTTTGAATTATATTTATCAACATCTGAATTTTTTTTAATTTGTTCTTTGTTTGATTCTAATTTTTGATCTAAATCAACTAATGAAGATGTAGGTTTTTCATTATCATTATTTTCTTCTAAATTGATTAAATCATTATTTATTTCATTGTCTTGATACATTTAAATTACTTATTAAAACTTTCTTTTTCTAATTTTTGAATAAATTTTTTTAATGGGATTTGAATTGCATTTTCAGATCCATATTCACGATAACTAATTTTTTTAAATTTTTGTTTAATTTCATTATCACCAATAACAATTTGATAAGGTACTTTTGAAATTTGAGCTTCTCTAATTTTTTTAGAAATTCTTTCATTTCTATCATCTAAATATACTCTAAAACCTTGTTCTTTTAAAAGATTTCTTAATGTTTCACAATATGATAAATGAACTTGTTCATTAACAGGAATAATTGTTATTTGAGTTGGTGCTAATCAAAATGGTAAATGACCTTTAGTTTGTTCTAAGATAATTGCTAAAAATCTTTCATATGTACCAATTAATCCTAAATGAATCATAATTGGTTTTTCATCTTCATTGTTTTCATTTTTAAAACTTAAATCAAATTTTTCTGGTAATAAGAAGTCTAATTGTATAGTTGAAACTGTAATAATTCTTCCTAAAACTGTTTTAACTTGAAAATCAATTTTTGGTCCATAAAAAGCAGCTTCACCTTTAATTTTTTCATATTTAATGCCACAATCTTTTAATGCTGATTCTAATTGTTCTTCTGCGGCATTTCACATTTCAATGTTTCCATGATATTTTTCTGCATCATTAAAATCAGCTAATGATAAATCTACACGATAAATTTCTAATCCTAATTTTTTATGTGCTTCCATAATCATTTCATAACATTTTTTTACTTCTTGTTTGATTTGATCTTTTCTACAGAAAATATGAGTATCTTCTAAAATCATATCTCTCACACGTTCTAAACCACTTAAACCACCTGATGATTCATATCTATGAAGAATTGAATGTTCACATAATCTAATTGGTAATTGTTTATAAGAATGTAAATCATTTTTATAAACTAAAATATGATGAGGACAAGTCATTGGTCTTAAAACTAATTCCTCATTATCAATTTGCATTGGAGGAAACATATTTTCTTTATAATGGAATCAATGACCACTAGTTTTATATAAATCAATAGACCCTAACACAGGGGTAATTACAGGAGAAAAATCATATTTAAATTGAAGATAATTAATATATTTTTGAATTTCATTTTTAATTAATGTTCCATTTGGTAATCAAATTGGTAATCCTTGGCCAGCTAATGCATTAAAAGTAAATAATTTTAAATCTTTACCAATTTTTCTATGATCTCTATTTTTTCTTTCTTCTAATAATTCTAAATATTCATTTAGTTCTTTTTCACTTCTAAATGCAACACCATATATTCTTATTAGTTGATCATTATTAGCATCACCATTTCAATAACTACCGCCAATCGATAATAATTTAAATGCTTTAATTTCATTTACATTATTAACTAATTCATCTTCAAAAATGTCTATAAAATCACCAATTTTATAAATAGTAATTTTTTTATTTTCATCTAAAGATTTAATTACTTCAAGTTTATATTTTTGATTAGAAAATAATTCTAATGCGTTTGATTTTGAAATAAATTCTCTTTCAATTTTTGAACCTGAAGAAATTATTTTTTTCATTTGTTTTTCTATTTTTGGTAAATCGTGAATAGAAATTTGTGAAGAAGTTATAAAATCACAATAAAACCCTTCTTCAACTAAAACACTTGATGCTAATTCAACATCAGGATATAATTTTTTTAATGATAATGATAATATATCAGCTGCTGATATATTTAAACTCTTTTCAAAATTCATTTTTTTCTCCTATTTACTATTTTTTAAAAAATAACAATAATCATTGTATCTAAACTCTAAAATTTTACCACTTTTTAGCATATTTTTAATCTCACAATTTGGTTCTGTAAGGTGTAAACAGTTAGAATATTTACATTTTGATGCATAATTTCTAAATTCTTGTCATCCAATAGCTATTTGTTCTTTTGAAAAATTCAAATCTAAACTTGAAAATCCAGGTGTATCAATTATAGAATAATTATTGAAATCAATAATACCAACATTAGTTGTTGTGTGTTTTCCTCTATTTAAACTTTTTGAAATTTCTTGTACTCTTAATAATAAATTAGGATTAATTCTATTTAAAAAAGTCGATTTGCCAACACCTGAGTTACCAACTAAACAAATTAATTTATTATTAAAAGAAGATAATAATTTTTTAAATTCATCTAGATTATTTAAATCAAAAACTAAATAACCACATTGACTAAATTCATTTTTTATTTTTAAAAATTCTTCATATTTTTCTTTTGATAATAAATCTGTTTTAGAAAATGCAATTCAAACATTATCAATATGATATTCATAAAACATTAAATATTTATTCAATAATGCTCTATTTAAGTTAGGTTCAATAACAGATTGAATAATTAAAACAGAATCTATATTGGAAACTTTTGGTCTTATTAATTCATTTTTTCTTGGAAAAATTTCTGTTATTTGATACACATCTTCATTGAATTCTAATAAAACTTTATCCCCACAAATAATCGAATTATTTTTATTTTTAAATTTAAAAATCCCTAATGGTTTACAAGAAATCATTTCATTAGTTTCTGTTTTAACATTTGCGATTCCACCAATAAAACTATAAACAGTTCCTTTTAATGATTTCATTTTATTTAGATTCCTTTGAAATTTGTTTTGATCTTAATTGACCACAAGCTGCATCAATATTAGCACCTTTTTCTTGTCTAATTGTTGTAATAATTCCATTAGAATTTAAAATTTCAAAGAATTCTCTAACATGTTTACTACGTTGAAATTCATGTTCATCCACTGCATTATAAGGAATTAAATTTACATAACACAAAATATCTTTTAACAATTTTACTAACTCAAATGCATGTTGTTTTGTATCATTAACATTATTAAGCATTAAATATTCAAACGTTATTCTTCGATTTGTTTTTTTAACATAATTTTTACAAGCATCAATTAATTTATAAATATCAAATGCTTTGTTTATTGGCATTAATTGATTTCTTAATTCATTATTTGAAGCATGTAAAGAAATTGCTAAACCTGTTTGTGGATGGTCATTAATAAAATCATCAAATTTATTAATTAAACCACATGTGCTAACAGTAACTTTTCTCGCTCCTATTTGTAAACCTTTATCTTCATTAATTATTTTTAAAAATTTAGACACATTATCATAATTATCAAAAGGTTCTCCTATACCCATAACGACGATATTTGAAACTCTTTCATTAATTTCATCTAAATATTTTTGAATGGTTAAAATTTGAGCAACAATTTCAAATGTTTCTAAATTTCTTTTCTTTTTTAATAATCCAGATGCACAAAATTTGCAGCCCATATTACAACCTACTTGGGTTGTAACACAAACGCTATATCCATAATTAAATTTCATTAAAACAGTTTCAATTTTGTTTTGATCATTTAATTCAAATAAAAATTTTTTCGTTTTATCAACTGGGTCTTCTTGAATAATTATTGGTTTTAATCAACTAATAGAAAAATTATTTTTTAAAAATTCTTTATTAACTTTAGAAATGTTTGACATTTGATCAAAATCAATAATTCTTTTTTTATAAATTCAATCAAAAACTTGTGTTGCTAAAAATTCTTTAAGTCCGTTTTCTTTAAAAATTTCTTGCAATTCTTTTAATGTGTAATTTAAAATATTATTCACTTTGTGCCTCTTTTATAATTTTTACAATTTGATTAATGCATTCCTGTAAATTATCATTAATAACAACATAGTCATATTCTTTTTGAATCGGTAATTCTAATTTAGCTGTTTTTATTCTTTGTTTACATATTTTTTTATTTTCAGTACTTCTATTTTTTAATCTCTTTTTTAATTCTTTAATAGAAGGTGGAGCAATAAAAATAGATACATATTCATCTCTATTAAATTTTTTAAAAACTTTTAATGCGCCCTGAATTTCAATTTCTAATAATACACTTTTATTAGAATCTATAATTCTTTTAATTTCAGATTTTTTTGTACCATATTTATTTGAACAAAATTCTGCTCATTCAACCATTTCATCATTTTCAATTGCTTTTTGAAAATCATCATGAGAAACAAAATAATAATCTTTTGCGTTTTGTTCTCCTAATCTTGGTTGTCTTGTTGTCATTGAAATTGAATAAGATAAATTTAAAGCATCATCATTAATAAAACTATCAATGATTGTTTTTTTACCTACTCCACTAGGTCCACTAATAATAAAAATTTTATTTTTCATAACAGCTCCAATTAAAATTAATAATTATTCATAATATATTAATGTTAGCATATTTGTATATTAAAATGAGATAACTATTGCTATCTCATTATTAAAATAAGATATAGTGATTATTTTTTTAATAAATTAAATTTTTTATTTATTAATATTCTTTTTTTGTTCATCAATAACTCTTTATCATCATCATTTAAATTATCATTTTTTAATTTTTCATCAATTAATGCAATCTGGTACAAAATATTATAT
>CAMWRJ010000040.1 GCA_947176635.1 uncultured Mycoplasmataceae bacterium | reverse complement strand
TTTATATGCAGTGCATATCTGTTGATTTGACTGACTTCTAAGAATGTCAGAGAACATTGTAGTCTGAACTTAGTCAATTATGTCATAAAACTACAAGAATCAGATTCTTCTAAGCAGCTTTCTCTGTTTTGAAGATTTTTTTTTGCCATGTTTATATACTAATATGAATAAAAAAACTAAATGACACTTTTCTTCATAATAATATTTTATTGAAAATGCATCTAATTTAATACCAGACATAAATAAATTATATTGCTTATGCTCGTCTGATAAAAATGTTAAATAACTAATATCATTTTGAGTTTGATTAATAAATAATATATTTTTAATATTTTCTATTTTCCTTAATTCTGAATTTAATGTCAAATAAAGTTCATGATATGCATGATATTTATCAGAATTAGTTAATTTTAAATATGATTGTGCATAAACATTATAAAGTTCTTTAATTTTCATTTACTAATTAAACATCCTTTTAATTGAATTGTGATTAAATAATATTTTTTTAACTCCATATTTATTAGAAAATTTAATCACTAATATATTATTTTCAATTCCAATAACTGCTCCTGCACCATAAATAATATGTGCAACAATATCACCAATTTTATAATCATTAATCATTGTTTTATCAAAATTATTTGCAATTACTTCTTTTTGTTTTCTAGTTGAATCATATCATTCCATATCATGATTACTAACTCTTCTTAGTGTTGGTCTATAAACATTTAAATTGTCTTTTCCAATATCACTAATGAATTGTGATGGTAATTTTGTAGTTTTAGTAATCATATCTTGACTTTTATTATAACTAATAAATAATTCTTTTCTAGCTCTAGTTAATGCAACATAAGCCACACGTCTTTCTTCTTCTACTTCTCCATCTTTAATTGATAAATTTGAAGGAAAAACACCTTCATTAAAAGCTACTAAAAAAACATAATTAAATTCTAATCCTTTAGAGTTATGTACAGTCATTACACTTACACAGTCTTCTTTATTAGTTTCATCTTCACTATTTTCTTTATCAGTAAATAAAGAAATATTTTGTAAATAATCTATTAATTTTGCTTCTGGATTACTTGCTTGGAAAATTTGAATTGCTTGTCTTAATTCATCAATATTTTCTTTTACAATATGTTTTCTTGATTCATCTTTCTTTTCATAATAATTTTTGTATTCAATTTTATCCATTATGTAATCTAATAAATCTGCTATATTTTCGTATTGATAATTTTTAAAATCATTCATTAAATTAATAAATTCAGCAATTGATTTTTTAGCAATAGGAGTAACTGGTAAGTTTTCATATTCTAATAAAGCTTGATAAAAACTAATTCCATTAAATTTAGCATAATCAATAATTGCTTGCTCAGAAGTACTACCTATTTTTCTACTAGGCACATTTAATATTCTTAATAATGATAATTCATCATTGTTTTCAACAGCTTGTAAGTAAGAGATTAAATCTTTAATTTCAGCACGTTGATAGAATTTTAAACCACCAAAAATTCTATATTTAATATTTTGAAAAACTAATTCTTGTTCGAATATACGTGTTAAATAGTTACTTCTTAATAGAATAGCTATTTCTGATAATTTCACACCTTTATTTTTAGTTAAATCTAAAATGTTTTTACAAACTCATGCAGCTTCTGCAAAATCATTTGGTGCTTCAAATAATATTGGTTTATTTCCATCACCATTATTTGAAATCAAACTCTTTTTTACTCTATTTTTATTTTTATCAATTAATGCATTAGAAGCATTTAAAATGTTTTGTGTTGAACGATAATTTTGCTTTAAAACAATAATTTTATTATCTGGAATTAATTCTATAAAATTGTTAATAATATTAGGATTAGCACCTCTAAAAGAATAAATTGTTTGATCTCCATCACCAACAGCAAAAAGATTATTATCATCATTTTTTAATAACATTAATAATTCATATTGCACGTCATTTGTATCTTGAAACTCATCAATTAAAATATATTCAAACTTATAGTTTCAATATCTTTTAGCTTCTTCAAATTCTTTTAATATGTAAGTTGTATAGTTTAATAAATCATTAAAATCTAGATAATTATTTTCTAATAATTTTTCTTCATACAATTTTCAAATTTGTTCTATATCTTGTTTTTGTGTTTCTAATTCAGGCATTCTATTTGAAAACTTATCAACAAATTTATCAAAAATTGCTTTATTATAACCAACTGAATAAAATGATGTTTTTAATTTTTCAATGTAATATATTACTGTCTTTAATGGAATATAATCAGGTTTTATATTCAAATCAGTTAAGATATTTTTTAAAATTTTATTAATATCATCTGGGTCAATAATTTTAAAATCTTGACTTCTGTTCAATCTAATGATATCTCTTCTTAAAATCTTCATACAAATTGAATGGAAAGTACCAACTCAATTTAAATCATAGCCAATATCATTTAATCTTTTTTTAATTTCAGCTCCTGCTTTGTTTGTAAAAGTAATCGCTAAAATATTGTTAGGTTCATAACACAATTCAGTAATTAAATATTCAATTCTTTTTGTTAATACTGTTGTTTTACCAGTCCCTGCACCTGCTAACACTAAAACAGGACCAGTATAAGGATATTGAATCGCTTCTAATTGTTCATTATTTAAATTACTCATTGTTATTATTCTCCTTTTTAGAATTTAATTTATTTGCTTTTTCTTGTCTAATACTTAATTCATTAAATAAAGATGATGATTGTAAATTTTCTCAATTTCTATCTCTATTATTATTTAATGATGTTGTTGGTAAAATTGTTGAATTATTTTCAGAATTTTCATGATTATTTTCTACTACAACTTTAAAACTTGTTGTAATTTTTTGCGGTTCAATTTTAGCTTTATAATCATAAACAAAAGTTGAAGAAATAATATCTTGTAAAGCTAATTTATGATTATGAAATAACATATACACAATTAAAACTAAACTTATCATTCCACACAATGCATACATAATTTTTATAAAAATACCTCATGCAAACAATTCGTTATTATTAGTGTTTTCGATCGCTAAAATTGCTTGAATCATTTTATTAGTATCATTTGTTATTCAAATAATTACTCCAGCTACAATTGTAAAAAAATAAAACAACATTCAAATCAATATTTCTCTTTTAAAAACTTTAAAAAAGAAAGAACTTGATTTATTTAATGATCATAGTCTCATTTTAAAAACATATTTAAATAAACTAAAACCTTTAGTTAATGTAGGAATAACACAAAAATAAATAAAATTTAAAATGAATGTTGACAATGTAATACAAAATACCCTTCATCCTTCAAACATTGCTAAATTTTCATCATTTTTAAAAATATCAGTAATTTTAAATTCAGAATTAATAAAAAATAATAAACTAAATGAAATGCTAAAAATACTAATAAATAAAAAATCTAAGATTCTAGCAATAAATCTCTTTCAAACACTGGAATAGTGATATTCTGTATAATTTTTATCATTCATATTGTTATCCTATTATCTTTCTTTATCTTTAATTTTTATTAATGAAAAAATAATATCAATCAGTATAATCAACTTCTATTAATTAAGTCAACATAGTATTTGATATTATTTATCACAAAAAATTATAATACAAATATTATTATTAAATTTTTTAAATAATAATTGGTTATATTGAAATTTATTTTTTTAATAAAGTATAAGTTTATTATATGTTTTTGTTTCAATATTTTTGATAAAAACTATATTTAATTCTTCAAAACATTGTAATGATTCCCACAAATACAAATCAATAAGCTAAGATACAAAATAGCATATATCATTCACCATGTTTTAATAAAGAACCTTCTGAATTCATTAAATTAGGATTACAGTTTGTTATAAAACCATAAACTGATTTATTAGCAACAAATGGTAATAATAATGCATAACATAAATAAATTGAAGGAATTACCATACCAAATTTTAGTGTTGTTAAATAATCTTGATGTTTACTAGATTTTTTTGAAGTATAACACATCAAATAAATTTCAATACCAATAAATGCAACTGGATTTATAATATGTTCTCAACAAGTTTTTACTCATTTTAAAGCTATTCATTCTGTTTTAGAACTATTTGATGGTAACAAAAAGAAATTGTATGTAAATGAAACAATAAATATATAAGCTAATAAACAAATTAAAACTGAATCATTATCAAATAATTTTATTCTAGGATTAATTACAAAAACTAACAAATATAAAAAGCACAACAAATTGGTTTGAATTGTAAAATAATGAAAACCTTCAAATCACATGTTGTCATATCCTGAATTTAGTTTATAAAATTCAACAATATTCATTCCATCTGGAAATCAAATTAAAACTAATAAAGGACTCATAATAATTAAACAAATTAAATTTAAGTATCATTTTTTGTTGAAATATAAATTTACACCATTTTCAAAATTTGTTTTTTGAAAAGGAATTGTCAATCACTCATTGAATTTTGTTCTTGAAATCTTTTTTGATAATCTAATTATTGAAATTAAGTTAAAAAGCACTAAAAAACTAAATATTTCTATTCATTTATTTTTATCATCTGCCAATTTTAAATAATAATGAGTTTGAATAATTCATCAAATAAAAAATAACACAAATCATGATAAACAAAAAATAGAAATAGCTTTTAAAGTTAAATTAATATTTGATTCAATACTAAACCCAAAACCAAATAATAAACTAAAAGCAATTGATAATATTAACATCATGAAAATATAAAAGAGATATTTTGATATAAAACTATCATCAATTGCTTCAATTTTTTTAAAGAATGGTTTTGATTTAAAAATTGATTCTTTTTTATTTTCTGTATGTATTTTCATATATTAATTATCACATAAATTTATCATATTTTATTTATGGTTTATATTTATA
>CAMWRJ010000039.1 GCA_947176635.1 uncultured Mycoplasmataceae bacterium | reverse complement strand
AGATTGAATATATAATTTAAGTTAATTCTTATATAAAAGGAGGATAATTTATGGATAATAAAACAATTAATAATGATGATTATGATTTAATATTAGAAGAAAAAGAAAAAGAACGTAAAAAAGAAAAAAGAAACAAAATTATTCTTGGTTCTTCTTTATCATTATTGTTATTATTAGGTTCAACTGCTGTAGTTGCACCAATTATTTCAGTTGCAGTTGATAAAAATAATTCAGCAAACATTAATAATATAAATGTGCCTAGTACACTTACATTTACTAATTCAGATATTACTACATTACTTGATGGTTATAAATCTGAAATTCAAGATAGAAAATTAAGTTTAAAGCAATTCGAAAATAATTTAGTTAACATCACTAAAAAATATATTGTTGCATCAAATATTGAAATTGGATCAATTGTACAATCTGTAACATTTATTGAAAATCAAGATTCACAAATGTATTCTTTAAATATTACACTAGAAGAAAGTGATAAAAGAGAATATTTAACTAGTGAAGACTTTAGTGAAGCTACATTAACTAAAAATGTATTAACAATAAAAATTGAAGAAGTTGATAAAGTTTTAGGACAATTTTACACACAATCTGAAATTATTAATAGCAACAAATTAAATGAATTACCTCAATTAATTAAAGATTATATAAATAAAGACCGATTAACAAAGCAAAACTTTAATGAACAAATTAATAACAATACTTTAAAAAATCAAATTGGTAAATGATTAGGACCAAATTTTAATGTTGATGAAATTGGAAGTATAAGATATGAAGAACCAAAATTAATTATTGAACCGAAACCTTTTTACACATTTGTTTCTGATTTTAATACAGATTTAATTGTTAATGGAAATATTGAGATATCAAATGTTAAATTATATAGATTAATTAAGTTTATTAATTTGAATAATTATTTTCAAAAACTAAATGATATTATTCATTCTATTAATGGAAATAAAACAAGTCCAGAAGACTTTAAAAAATATTTAGAAGATACTCATAATAAAGAAACAATTTATAATAATTTAGAAATTGCAAATAATGAAAGTTTCAGTATTGATAATATCTTAAATATTTATTTAGATTATTATGATGATTCATTAGTTATTGAACTAAATGATTCAGAAGATAGTTATTTAATATATGAAATTGAAAAAAATAATAATTTTACTTTAAAAAATAATAAATTAGAAATTAAAAATTTAAATTTTCATTATGAACCAAATACATCTGAATC
Source organism: uncultured Mycoplasmataceae bacterium (assembly GCA_947176635.1). GTDB lineage: Bacteria > Bacillota_I > Bacilli_A > Mycoplasmatales > Mycoplasmoidaceae > Ureaplasma. The sequence continues at coordinate 3,681 of CAMWRJ010000039.1, read as the reverse complement.
AGATTTTATAATAAGAGTTGAAGATTTATATAATAAAGCAGGTAATCTAATTTATAAAGCAAAATCTATATTACGTTATGATCAAAATATAGCAAATAAGAAAGATGTAATATTACCTAAAAAAATAATTAATGATCAAGATGTAGATATTTTTGTACATTTTATGTTTTATAATACAGCAGTTGAATCAGTTAATATGATTAATGTAAATGATTTTTGAGGAGAAATTTGATGAAAAAATAATAACACAAAAATAGTTTGTGAAAAATTTTTTATAGCCTATTCAATGTTTGAAGATTGTCGTCAATTAAAAAAAGTAATTTTACCTAAAACAACTAAAGTTATAGGTCGGTATGCTTTTGAGAATTGCATTAGTTTAGAAAAAATAAAACTTCCAAATGGTTTAAATGAAATTCAAGATTATTGTTTTACTAAATCTGGATTAAAATCATTAGAAATTCCTGAAAGTGTTACAAAAATAGGATATCGTATTTTTTCTACTTGTGAAAATATAGAATGAATTAAAATTTCCTCAAAAATAAATGATCTTGATCAAGAATCATTTACATCTTTCAGAGATATAACAATATACGTTCCAACACAAGAATTAAAAGATTATTATGATTCATTAAATTTAAACAGAATAAAAGAAGTAATAGTTGGTGAGCCACCAGCTAATTAATAGTTAAATAGTATTATTTGCAATTAATGCATTTAGTACTTTTTTTTATAATCAATATTTTTAGTATTTTTAAACAAAAAAACCAATCTTTTTTCTAATTTCTATATATATATATATAATTATTACTATCTCATGATTTTTATAATTTTTAAGGTAGTAATATGAAAAGTAAACATGCTAAAAGAAACAAAATATTATCTATTACAATTCCTACAACATTATTAGGATTAATTGGAATAGGAACAGGAGTTTATTTTATAGACAATAAAATTTATCAAGATAATAAAATGCAAGAGTTAAATGCTGCAATCACTAAAATTAATGATTTAAATAATAAAGTAGCTGATAAATGTATTAAAGGTGCTGATGTTTCTTCATATGCTGAAATAATAGAAAACTTATTATTTGAACATAATATTAAAAAAAGTGATAATACTTGATATACATATAAAGATTTTGAAAATAAATCTATTAAAGTTTGAGATGATAAATTACAAAAGAATTTAACATTAGAAGAATATGTTAATCATAATTTATATTCATATTTTGATGATAATTCAAATTTAGTATATGACAATATGTTTAATATTTTAAAAAAGAAAGGTTTTAATTCAATAAGACTAAAACTTTTTGTTAATCCATATGATGATAATGGAAACAGTTTTGGTGGTGGACATAATGATTTAGAGACAACAATATTTATTATTAACGAAGCTAAAAAATATGGTTTTGACGATTTTCTAATAGATATTATGTATTCAGACTTTTGAGCAGATCCAGGTAAAAATTTTATGCCAAAAGAATGAGTAGATTTAACTGATGAACAATTATTGTCTAAAGGATATTCATATACATTTGAAGTTTTAAATCAAATCTATAAACAAACAAATATTTCTAATATTAGAGTTCAATATGGAAATGAAATTAATCAAGGATTTTTATGAAATCCAAAAACAAATGAACGTAAAGATCCATTATTTTTAGCAAAATTTATTGAAAAAGCAATAAGAGCTACTGAAGATTTTGAAAATGAACGTAATAGCATATCAATAGATAAAAGTTTACATTTTGCTTGTAGAAAAACATCATTATTTCTTGAACAAATGATGCAATATGGAGAAAATATTTTCCAACAAATAGATACTTTACAAATTTCACTACATATAGCTTATAAATGAACATTATTAAATCTTTATGAGATTATAAAAAACATTACAGATAAATATTATTGATTAGATATTTATTTAGGGGAAATTAGTGTACCTTATACAAGTGCTGAAACTACAAATATAAATCAAACTACAATTGCAAATGATACAGGAACATGAACTCCTGAAATTCAAGCATTAGTTATTTTTCAAAGTTTACAATTTTTATCTAAATTATTTCCAACTAATGAAATTGGATTTTATTGATGAGAAATTGGTCAAATATATGTTGGTAGAGAATCTTGAGCTACAAAAGCAGGAATGGAAAGTTATAACAATATAGATTATAAATCATGACAAGATATTAATAATTGAACTGAAATGACTTGTTTTGATCGTAATGGAATAGCTTTACCATCATTAGATGTAATTAAAAATTTTGAAAGAAATTATGAAAAAGAAAATGTAGTAATTGTTGATAAATTGCAAGATTATTTCCAATTTCTAAATAATTCTAATAGTATTCAATCTAAATATTTTTATGAAAATATTAACTTCTTATGACCTAAGAATTTTAATAAAAAAGATTTAAGTAAATTATTATTTGATAAATATAATCAATCAGCAATTACACAACAAATAGATATAGAACTATATTTAAATAATAAAACATTAAATAATAAACAATTAGAAGAACTATTAATTCAAAAAATAAAAGATGAATATATTTCATTAATGTTTAGTCAAATTTCATTTTCTAATTTTGTTTATGATGATTTTAATAAAACAGGTGAAATAACATTAGTCGCTAATCATGATTCATTTTATTATGTACCAAATTCACAAATTAAATTAACATTTAAAGTTTATGATACATATTTATCTAATACAATTGATTTAACTCAACAAAGTATTGAAATTAACAGAAATGATAATCTGTGATACAAGAAAATTATTAGTTTCTTAAAAAATCAAAAATTACCAAATGATTTTGGAACTCAAATCTGAGACTATTTAAAAATCACTGGTGGAGCAAGTAATGATGATAACATTTGATTATATGACAATAATAAAAATGTTAATAGAAATGCTGAATTCTTCTTATTAAGTCAAGATAAGATTAGATTAGCTAATAATAAAGTAGATTCAACAGTTTTAGATGAAAATAAATTCTGAATTGATAATTTTCAAAATTATTCTAATGGAGAAAACATAGTATATTTTGCAATAAGAAAAGCTATAAATAGTATTGATTGAGAAAATAATATCAATTCTACATTTTATGATGTTGGTGCAGAATCATGAAAATATATAGATTTATTAATTTATAAATTAAAAATAAACATTAAATAAAAATATTAAAATCAATAAAATTTAATGTTATCTAAATAGATTTAATTATTGTAATTTTTCTAAATCAAAATTAAATAGTATTTATATTAAAAACTTACAATATTGTTCATCATTAAGATATGTTAAGTTCTTTATTAGAATGTCTCTTGTTAGTCAAAACATTTTTTAGTATGTAAGAAATAAAGTAATTATCTATGTACCAAATGAAGAACTAAAAATTTATTATGAAAACTTAAATTTAAGTAATGTTGAAAAAGTAGAATTGATACACCTCCTAGAAGTTAAAATATTTAATTTATTAATAAGAAGTTATGTTTAGTTTAAGCATAACTTTTTTATTTTCCTATTGCTATTTGCAACTAAAATATAAAAAAATAAGAAATTAATCATTTTTATATATATATATATATATATATAATAACAGATATATAATTAATGTAAGTTTAGTTAGAGAATTGTTATTTTAATTATATAGCAGTTTTTTAATGTGTAGAACAA
>CAMWRJ010000038.1 GCA_947176635.1 uncultured Mycoplasmataceae bacterium | reverse complement strand
GTCTTTGATAACTATGATTTTTTTAACTTTAATTATCAACCAAAATTTAATAAAGAAAATTGAAAAATATTAAAGAAAAATACTGATAAAATTGATTTAATAATCTTACCTTGTAAAATTGTTGATAAAGATAATATTAGTTATTTTGAAAATAAGAAATTAATTAAATTCTTACAATTATTTAAAAAAGCTAAAATTATAGGTATTGGATATGATTTTAGTTTAACTAATCAAACAATTAAAAAAAGAAATTTTAATACAATTAAATTAAATGAATTTATTTCAATTAAAACTAGAAAATAGTGAATTAAGGAAAATAAAATGAGAATAATGTGTATTGGAGATATTTTTGCTAAAACAGGAAGAAGAGCATTAAGAACTGAACTGTTAGCTTTAAGAGAAAAATACAATATCGATTATGTGATAGCAAATGCAGAAAATGCAACACATTGTAAAGGATTAACTGTTAAACACTACAATGAATTAATGTCTTATGGTGTAGACTTTTTTACAATGGGTAATCATACTTGAAATAGAGAAGATGTTTATGAACTATTAAAAACAAAATTTAATATTATCAGACCATATAACATTAGATTTGATTCAAATTATAGTATGTATGGTGTTGGTAGTAGAATTGTTAATTTTAATGGTATCAAAATTAGAATTACTAATTTATTAGGAGAATCAGTAATGTTTAATAATAAACAATATTCTCCATTTGAAGCGATGGATTCTATTTTAGAATCTAAAGAAGAATGTGATTTACACATTGTAGATTTCCATGCAGAAACAACAAGTGAAAAAAATGCTTTCTTTTGTCTTTATCAATCAAAAGTTTCTTTAATTTATGGAACTCATACACACGTACAAACAGCAGATGAAAGAATTAGAGAAAATACAGCATTTATCACTGATGTAGGAATGACTGGTCCATCTGATGGGATTATTGGTGCTAAAATTGTTAATATGATTGATAAATTCAAAAATAATACGGGTAGATTTATTTTAGAAGAGCAAGTAGGTAAGTATCAATTTTGTGCAATCATTGTAGACTTTGATATGAAAACAAAAACTCCAATTTCAATTGAAAGAATTTATAAATATGAAGAATAAAATAGAGCTGAACTAATTTTAATGTTAGTTTAACTCTATTTTTTAATTTGAATTATTGAACAATAATATTGTTTACACCATTAAGGTTTCAATCACTTAATTTATTTTTCATTGCTTCAGATGAAACATAAAGATTTATTGATGAATCTTTAAAAGCATTTTTATCTATAAATTCGATTGTGTCAGGAATTATTAAGTATTTTAAAGAAGGACAATTTGCAAAAGCATGATGATTAATTCTTTTTAAAGTCAATGGTAAATCTACAGATACTAAATTTTGACAATATTGAAAGAATCCATCATTTATGTTTTCTAAATTATTAGGTAAAACAGCTTTCTTTAAGTTTTTAGCTCCATAAAAGAATAATGTTTGATTTTCTACTAAATTAGTATTTAGATTTGTAATAGATGATAATGACATGTTTGCATACTGAATATTTTCATTGTTCATAAACAATTGACTAGTAGCACATCTATTTATTTTAGAAGGTAAAATGATAATATTTTGTCTTTGTCCATAACTACTTAACTGTTGAATTTCATTTCCATTTAAATTAAAACAAATATCTGGAGATTCTTCAAAATTGAAATTTAATCTTTTAATTATTAAAGTATTATCAATAAAAATGAAGTTTTTATTAGATTCAATTTCATAATCTTGATATTGAGTATTTAATTTAATAAAAATCTCATCAAAGTTTTCTAATGAGATGTTTAAAATATCATTAGTACTTAATTTTAAATTATTATTAGTTTCTAGATTAGTAGCAACTGTTTGTTTTAAAGAAACTAAATTATTATTAATGTATTCTTGAAATTGATCAGGTTTGTATCAATTTGATGATGTTTTAATCATTGCATTTAAAGTGTCAAATAGTTTTGATAAATTAATAAATTTAGGTTTTATATAAAAACTTAAATCTGAAATTACAATATCACCATTAATGATTAAATTTGTGCTTTCATTTGCAATAAATTGAAAATTATCTTTTGCTTTAATTATTAATTGATTGTTAATAAAAGTAATATTTTTAATTAATGTTTCATCAGTTAAACTTAAATATTTTAAAATTTCATTTTTAAATTTAGCAGAATTTATTTGATCAATAAATTGTTTTTCATCAAAGTTATTAGTATCTATGTATTTTTGAATTTTTTCTTTTAGTTTATCTATTGTTACATTGATTGTACTAAAGTTTAATTTATTAGCGGTAGTATTTTTGTTTTTATTTGAAAGAATAATTGCTGTTGGAACAACAATAATACTAGCAGCAAATAAAATACCTAATGTTAATGATAAAGCTAAAATTTTCTTCTTGTTGTTTTTCTTATTTTCTTGAATTTCGTTATCAGTTGAAATTAATAAATCTGGTTTATTATTTTTCATATTTTAACTTTCTTCATTATTTTTTAAAAATCTAATTAATTATATTTTATTAATTTTTTTGCATCAAATAACAAATAATTTTTGATTTGAAAATATAGTTTGATAAGAATTTTTCTTTTAATTATTACCTTTATTTTTTTGTATTGTTAAAAATTGGAATTTTTGTTTCAAGTAAAGAAAATAGATAAAAACAGTTAAAAAATAGCAATTTTTCACAAAAATCTTACAAAATATTGAATTATATATATATATATATAAGTTTTTGAACATATAATATAAAAAAATTATTTTGATTGTTAAAAGGAAATAAATTATTATATGGACAAAAAATATAAAATTTTATTAGGAACTTCAGCTGTAGGGTTAGCTGCTATAATTACTCCAATATTAATTACAAGTTGTTCTAATCAAGTTGAAAAAGTTGAACACTCTTCTATTTGAAACTTAGATGGTAATAAAAAATTCTTATATTTAGAAAATCATAATTTAGGTTCAGACTTAAATGACATAAAAATTGTAAATGATGCAGATGATACTAATATTGAATTTGATAGAGAAAATTCTAAAATCTCAAATGATGAATTATTTATTAGTTTAATTAATCCTGTTGATACAATTAGTAGTTTTAAAATTGTTAATGAAAAAACTAATGCTTTTAAAATTATTAACAATAATGCAGTTAAAACATTTAAAGAATATGATTTAGTTCAAGACCAAAAATACTTCTTTGAATTAATTAAAGATATGAGTGTTAATGGTATACCAACATTAGGTACATTAAGAAATGCATCATTAGTTATACAACAAGCATTTTATATATCATTAATCAATTATTTTAGTAATTCTAATTCACAACAAGATAAAACATTTTTATTTGGTGATTCAATAGTATGAAAAGAAAATCGTTTTAATCAACAAACATTAATTGATAAAAAAATCTGAGATGGTAATTTAGATTTTTGAAATGCTAATTACCAAAAATTTAATTTATTCCAAGATGAAACAATTATCTGAAATACTCAAGAAATGATTTCAGTATTTGAAACAATTATGAAAAAAGAAAACATTACTTATTTTGATTTCTTTCATGATGAAATTGAATTCATGAATAATTTAATGAATTTTGATTCTAATTATTTTAGTTTTATATTTAAACATGCAAATAAATTAATTATTTTATCAGATGGAGCAAACCATACTAACTCTACTGTACCAAAATTAACAAATTTATTAAATGCACACCAATTAACACGTAGCAGAGAAGAAGTTATTCAAATGCTAAAAGATTTAAGAAATAACAAACTTAGAAAATTATCACAATCTGATGTGTTAGATATATTGTTACTAAAAAATTATGAACACACTAATGAGAATTCAAGATTTAATTATGTTTCATTTATTAATTATGATGGAAACATCTTTAATGCTACATCATTGAATGATAATAAAAAATTTAATGAATCAGCATTTTCAACAAATTTTGTAGAATATAAAGACTGTGTTAATAATGAAGTTAATAAATCTAAATTCTTAGAAACATTTTCTGAATTATTTGTAAATGAACAATTAGATATTAATAAAATTATTGTTAATGGATTAGACCAATATGATCCAAATAAGAAAAATGCAATCTTTTTAGGAAGCAGTTTATTTAAACCATTTAAAGGAAATATAAGTGAAAATAATTTTTCTAGATTAGATGCATTACCTAATATCTTAAATGAAATTCAAACAACAATGACTAACTTCTTAAAAAAATATGATCCTAAAGAATATAACATTATTTTTAAATTACACCCTGTATTTTCAAATAGTGATGATCCAAAACATTTAGGTGCAATTAATTATGTTAAACAAATAACAAACAATTCAATTGATAAGCCTATTTTAATTAACTCTAGAGTACCTTTAGAAACTTTAATTTCTTTAGATTATTATAATTATTCAAAAAACCCACAAGGAAGCGATAATTTTATTTTTAGAAAAAATAATAATACACAAGCTTATGAATGAACTACATTCTTTGGTTTACAAGCAACAACAACTACAATTCATACAACTAGATTGTTTTATCAATCAGCATTTAATTTAACTAAAGAAAGAGTTGCAGAATTAATTCCATTTTCTAATTTTCCTGTTCCTAAATTATTCCATGTTGTTAATCGTATGGAATATGATAATAATTCAACAAGTTATACACAAGACAATATTAATCAAATTAATAAAATATATAGTCCTTTCTGTCCTTCAATTAAATATGCAGATTTAGGTTTAAATGATTTAAGTAAATATGACTCAATAATCCTAAATTTCAATAATTAATTAACTATGTGCACTGGTTTAATAACTGGTGCATTTTTAATTGTAAATGTTGATATTTTGCTCTCAAAACTAAAAAAAAAAAAAAAAACAAAAAAAAAAAAAAAAATAACAACAACAAAAAAATAACAAAACAAACAAAAAACAGCGGGATGATAGCGG
>CAMWRJ010000037.1 GCA_947176635.1 uncultured Mycoplasmataceae bacterium | reverse complement strand
CTAATAAAACATTATTATTTTTGAAATTTTCAATAAATTTATTGAAATAAATATCTAAAATTTTAAATTGATCTTCTTTATTTGAAATAGTATTGAAAATAATTAAATTTTCTTTACCAATTCTACCTAATATTTCTGGTCTATTTAATTCATATGTGAAAAAATTATTAATTTCTTCTTTAATTTTGTTAGAAATTTCATAAAAATTTTCATTGTTTTGTATGCATGATGCACCAATATTTGACGTTAAAACAATAAATGTATTTTTTAAAGAGATTTTCTTACCTTTATTTGATGTAATTATACCTTCATCAAAGATTTGTAAAAATAAATCAAATACAGATTTATCTGCTTTTTCTATTTCATCAAATAATAAAATAGCATTAGGATTTTTTTCTAATTTATTGGTTAAAATTCCACCTTCTTCATAACCCACATAACCATTAGAAGCGCCAATTAATTTTTCAATTGCTACTTCACTTTTATACTCACTCATATCTAATCTATTTATTTCTTTATTGTTATATAAAAAATCACTTAATTGTTTACACATTTCAGTTTTACCAACACCAGTGGGACCTGCAAAAAAGAAAATACCAGATGGTCTATTATTGTTAGGATCATGGAATTCATATAATTTTGTTATTAATTGTTGTTTAATTTTTTCAATAGCTTCATTTTGTCCAATAATTTTATTTTTAAAATAATCATCAAATGTATACATTTTTTCTAAAGAAAGAATTTTTAAATTATTATTATTATTATTATTTATTTTTTTAGGTTCATTAATAATAGGCAATTCATCTCTAAAATTATCGTTTTCTCTTAATATTTGATCACTGAATTTAATAAATTTATTAATGCTATTTTCAAATTTAGTAAGATAATATGTTTTTTCAAATCTACAAATGATATTTCTTTCTTTTAATTCGTTAAAAATTTCACGTGTGTCATATTCATATTCTGATTCCACAAATACATATTCACTATTTTCTTCTAAAATAGTTTGTTCAAAGTCATATTTTGGATAAAGTACATCATTATATTCTTTTGATATATCAAAAAGAGTTTTTTGAAATTGTTTTCTACTAACTCAAGGTTGAGTATTATTGATAATAATTGCATTTTTATAAACTTCTTGTTCCTCAGTTTCATCATCTTCTGGAGACTCAAAATTCTCATAATCTTCTTTTGATGGATAAATTATTTTATCAGCAAACATTACAGCACAAGGTTCATTAAAATATGAACATTCAGATACTTTTTTAACATAAGAAACAATATTTTCTTCTTTAAATTTATTTGAAATTTCATTACAATTTTCTAAACTATTTCATTTATCTTCACTAATAACAAAAATATATTCTTCTCCAGAATGTCATTCTTTTTCAAAATCATCAGAAATATATAAATGCTCTCTATATTCTTTTGACAATTCTAACAATGTTTTATCAAATTGTTTTTTAGTAACTCATTGCTGATTATTGGATAAATACACTGCATATGATTTATTTTTTGCCATTTAATAATCTCCTATATATTTAATTATTTTTAAAATAAACTTTTCTGTCATCTAATTCTAAATTAAAGTTAACATCAATTGATTTTTTAATTAAACAATTAATATTATTAGAATTAAGGTCGTTGCATATTTTTTGAAGAATTTCTTTATTTGCATTTGATGTTAAAATAAATTCATTTCCTATTGAATAACTATATTCTAAATCTCCTGGACAATACTCTACTAAATTATATTCGTTAGATTTAGATGATAAAACTTTGTCAAAATTTTCTTTTTCTATTTTAAATTGTAAAGGAGTTATAATTAATGAAATATTACTTGATAAATCATTAACATGTTCACACTCATCATTTTCATGAGTGTTAAATGCATCATTTTCATTTTCATTTTTGTTTTTTGATGTATATTTACAGTCTTTGAAAATAACATAACTTTCTTTTTTATTTAGCTTTAAATTATTTAAATTTGTTTTATTATCAACAATGAATGAATCTATATCGTATTTAGCTAATTCATTTTTTACTTCTACACAAACATCAAGTTCACCTCATAAAAAAACATATTTTTCATTTTCTTCTACAACAGTTTTTTCAAATTCACCATAAAGATAAACATATTTTTTATATTCAATACTAATTTCTTTTAATATAGAATTACATTTATCTCTTGTAATATTTTCTTGATTATTACTTAAAATTAATGAATGATAATTTCTCTCTTTTCTTTTTGTTTTTAAATATTTATATAATCATGTACTACCAAAAGATATAGCACAAATAACTCCTATAATTATTAATCACATTAATCAGCTAGGCATTAATTTTTTCTCCTTTATTTATACACTTTATTAATTATATATATATATATATATATATATAAATTAGTTAATAAATTTTTAAAAATAATTTAATGTTTTAAAATAACAGGGGATATTTAAAATTATTAATTAATCTTTGTATTTAAAATTTTTAAAAAATAAATTTAATATTAAAAGTTATATTTTTTTTTATTAATAATAAATATTGATCGTTAATAATTTATGCAAATAATTAAAAAAAGTCGCTAAATCTTATATATATATATATATAATTAAGTAATGAAAAAGTTAAAAATAATTATGTTTAGTGGGGCTGTAGGTACTTTAGCATTATTAACACCAATTTGTTTAATTACATCATCATGTTCAAATAATAATGAATTAGCTAATAAACTAGATAGCTATTACACAACATGACATCAATCACTAACAAATGGAAAATGAAATTATAATGAACAAACACATCAATATAATGATTATTCTGCTAAATCTGAACAACAAGCAATTGGTTTATATGCTTGATGTTCAGGTTCATTTTGAAATGAAAATTTGCATGCACAAAAAGAACCTGTTGATGATCAATATGCATTAATAAATAACAAATTAAATTTTAAAGCAAATGAACCTAAAACAATTTTTGGTAGTGATTATCAATATGTTGTTAGTGGTTTAAACAAAGCAATTTCACCTGATTTTGAATTTGATGTATATCATGGTGTTGAATATCAAGAAATTGAGTTTTGAGAACAATTAAAAAACTTAATTTCTCAAAATCAAGATGAAACATATGATTATTCTAAAATTGTAGGACAAACAATTACATCATATGGTTTTATTTCAACAACATTAGTGCAATCATATGCAGATAATTTCTTTGATTGAAGACCGCATTATGATAATTATAATCACAACCTACCTTCTAACCCGCTAAAAGAACCTGTATTATTTAAAATTAAAATTCAAGCTAACACTAAAGGAGTAGCTTATTTATCTAATTATGATTTTGCTGGTTTTGGAACAAGTTCTACAGAACAACAAGTATTAATCAATAAAGATAAACAATTTAAAATTGATAGTGTATCTAAAATTAAAAATTCAGATAATAAAATTATTAATTTATTTGAAGTTACATTATTAAAGTAAATAGTTTATAAAATGATAAAAAATGAATGAGACAAATAAACTCATTCATTTTTAAATACTATTTTATCTACAAGATAGTGTCTATTACACACAATAAAGATATTTTTAACGCACCACTTTATCAGCAAATGATAAAGTGAGATATAATACAGGATAAAGAAAATTCTTTATATAAATTTATATAAGAAAAAAATATTATCCTGAAATGAAATATTTGATTTCATAAATATTATAACAATTTAAAAATATTTACTTAATTACAATTTATTACTCATTATTGTGATTTTGGAATAATTATGAATAAAGATTGTTTTATTTTGTGTAAATTAGAAAATACATAAATATATTATGATTGTTATATAAAATCTATAAGATATTTAAAAGAAGATAAAATTAATAAATTAAATTTATTAGAAGACATAGAAATAATTTCATTTGAAATATTAAAAAATATTAAATTTTATTAAAAAACAACTAGACTTAAAATCTGGTTGTTTTAATTTATTAATTAGTAATTTATTTCAGATGAATTTTTAGCTCTTTTAACTTTAGCACGGTATCCAGCAGTAATAATTCCAAATATTACATACATACCTAAGATAATTAAACTAATTGAGAAAAGTGAGATATTTAATTTATCTACAACATTTGGGAAACTAGTTCAACCTGATTTTGCTAATGCAACACCTGATGCAATTGCGGCAACTAATAAAAGTAAGAATGAAATAGACATAATAATGAATTTTCCAAAATTACTTAATCATTTTACACTCTTAACGAATAATGATAAGAAACCAAAGATTGTTGTTAAACCTAAAGCACCTACAGAAATTGAGAATATCACAACACTTGTAACAACTTTTGAAGGTTCTCCTCAAGCATTAGCATTTGATATTGCAATTCCTGAAACACCAGCCATAATTAATGCAATAACAATTCCAAGAATCATCATTATCACAGCTGCAAATTTATGTCAGAATGATAAAAATTTTTGCATATTTTTTCCTTTTTTTATTTTTTTAAAAATTATTAAATCTATATAATTTTAATATAATATTTGAATTTTTTATCATTTTTCATTTTAACCGCATTATTTATTAGTGGGGGTAAATATGGAACTTTTAAAACAAACTGATAATTTTGATTGTGGTATATGTAGTTTAATAATGTTATTAAAACATTATAAAATAAACCATATTAATAAAGATGATTTATATAATAATACATATATCACTCCTGATGGTATATCAATTATGGAATTAGAATTATTAGCTTATAAATTTGGAATTTTTCTAGATTCATATCAAGCTAGTTTTAATGAAATAATCAATGATAATTCTTTAAAAAATCCATTTATTTTAGTCACTAATGAAAATGGTAATTTGCATTATATAGTTGGTGTCAAAGAAAAGAAAAATATCACAATTTATGATCCTAAAGGATTAGTTAAAAAAGTATCTTTAGACTCCCCATTAGAAAATTACACAGATATATTAATTAAAAGTGAAAAATTAAATGATGATTTTAAATTTGAAAAATTTTTAAAAGAAAAAAAATTCAATTTTATAAATAAAAAATTTCTTATTCTTAACATTCTTATTAGTTTATTCTTATT
>CAMWRJ010000036.1 GCA_947176635.1 uncultured Mycoplasmataceae bacterium | reverse complement strand
AATGATAATTGTAGATAAAAGATATAATTTTTTATTAGTACCAAATTGAAATAAATTAAATGAGTATGAACAAAAAAAGATTTTAAATAAAATTGATTCAGTAATAAAATATACAGTGCAATCTTTTATTTTTGTTATTGAACAAACTGATGAATCTAAATTAGATATTAATAATCCAAACTATACAAAAACTAGTGAAATAACAATTAATAATGTAGTTTTTGAAAAAATTTATAAAAGAAAAAGAAATTCATTAAAAACTTTCAATAACTTGTCTAAAATGATTTTATCAATCTTTAAGATTCCATACATTATTTGTATGACTATAATCTTTTTAGCATTATTTTTAATGATGTTTGTAATATACACTTCTAATCATATAGTTAATTATGAACAATCTAAAATTATAATTTGAGTATTCATAGCAATTACATTATCTGCATTATTAGCATTTGTATTATGATGTATTCCATATTTTAGAATATATAAGAATTTTATTAAAACGATACCAATTGCTAATGCATCTAAAATTACTTATTTTTGTTATGTTAATTTAATTTTAATTACTACAATACAATTGCTTGCAAATTTTTTCCCTTGATTGATTTCAATATCATATACAAATTTTAGTATTGAAACAATTTATATTACATTTTGCATATTTATTAATATTGGTTTTTTAATTATTAATTTAGTACTATTAGCATTATGAATTTTGTTATATAATAAAAAATAATTTTACAATCACTATTTAGGAGATAGTTTATGGACAGAAAATTTACAGACCAAGAATTAATTAGAAGAGAAACATTAAAAAACTTACAAGACCAAAATAAAGATCCTTATCATGTTGAAAAAGTTGAAAGAACTTTAACATTAAATAATTTTGTTAAAAAATTCAATCAATATTCTAAAGAAGAATTACATGATATGTCATTTGAAACACCATTTGTTTTAGCTGGTAGAGTAATGACGTTAAGACAAACGTTTGGTGTAATTAAAGACTTTAGTGGAAAATTACAATTCTATATTTCTAAAAAGAATGTTGATGAAGAAATTTTTGAACATTTCAAAAATATTGACATTGGAGATATTGTACAAATTATTGGATATCCAATGAAAACAAACACTGGAGAATTAACAGTTAATGTAACAGACATTAAAATTATTTCTAAAGCATTAAAAGTTTTACCTGAAAAATTCCATGGTTTACATGATGAAGAAATTAGAGCAAGAAATAGATATGTTGATTTAATTGTAAACTCTGAATCAATGTATACATTTGCTACAAGAAGTATTATTATTAGAAATATTAGAAAATACATGGATAATAATGGATTCTTAGAAGTAGAAACACCAGTATTAAATCCAACATTAGGTGGAGCTGCTGCGAGACCATTTATTACTCATCACAATGCATTAGATAGAGATTATTATTTAAGAATTGCTACTGAATTACCACTTAAAAAATGTATTGTTGGTGGTTTTGAAAAAGTTTATGAAATTGGTAGAATTTTTAGAAATGAAGGAATGGATGCAACACACAATCCAGAGTTCACTTCTATGGAAGCTTATGTAGCTTATGCTGGTATGACTGAAATGATGGATTTAACAGAAGGTGTAATTAAATTCTGTGCAAAAGATTTAGGTAAATCTGTTTATACATATAGAGGTTATACAATTGATTTAGAACCAAAATTTAAACGTATTCATATGGTTGATTTAGTTAATGAAGTTACTGGAATCAATTTCTTTAATGTAACTTCTGATGAAGAAGCTGTAAGAATTGCACAAGAACATGAAATTGAATTAGAAGCACACCAAAGAAAATATGGACATGTTATTAATGCTTTCTTTGAAAAATATTGTGAAGATAAATTAATTGAACCAACATTTGTATATGGTCATCCAATTGAAATTTCACCTTTAGCTAAAAAAGATTATAGTGACCCAAGATTTACAAAACGTTTTGAATTATTTATTTGTCAAAAAGAATTTGCAAATGCATTTGCTGAATTAAATGACCCAATTGACCAATTTGAACGTTTTGAAGAACAATTAAAAGAAAAAGAATTAGGTAATGATGAAGCAAATGACATGGATATGGATTTCATTAATGCTTTAGAATACGGATTACCTCCAACAGGTGGTATGGGATTAGGAATTGACAGATTAGTAATGTTATTAACTGAAAAAGATACAATTAGAGATGTATTATTATTCCCACACATGAAAGATAAAAACTAATTTTTATGAATAATTTTGAAATTAACAGAATTATTAATAGTTTAAAATTTGAAATACATAAACTATTTAGAGATTTTTATAAAATTTATGAAAATAATTTTCCTACTTTAGATGAATATTTTCCATCAGAAGCTAGAACAATTAATTTTGATAATGCTAAAAATAATTTAATTTACAAATTAAAAACAAATTTTGTTAAAGAAAAATTAAATCTTATGAACGAAATCATTTATGAAACAAACATAAATGGTTTTTATGTTTTTAATAAGTTTTATATTAGAGATACATTATTAACACAAAACTCATTTCCAATTTCTCAAACTTTAGATATTTGTTTAAAAACCAGGGAATTAGAAATAACGGAAAATAAACATATTATTCAAGAATTCTTTAAATGTTTAGAATTAGTTAATGATGCTATTTTTAATATTAGAAATCAAAATATTTTCACTGATTGTGTTTGTTTACCATTAAATAAAATTAATAAAAATGATGAATTTATTGTTGATTTTCAAAAAACTTCATCTTCATTATTTTTAAAACATGCTGATGACAAAATAGAACATATTATGAAAAAACACGACCTTGTTTTATTATCAGGATGAAAAAATAATCAATCTAAATATTTTGATAGTTGATATGAAGATGCAGGAGATAAGTCTTTAAAAATTTTAATAAAAATTAATAAAAAGATTTATGACTTAGGTTTTATTAATATCTTTAATGATAAACATTTAATTAATATTGTTTTAAACTGAAACAATTTATTAATTATTTTCTTTAAAGATTTAGAACTATCAAAAATTTTAACAATACCAGAATCATTAATTTCAACAAAGGATAAATAAATATATGGCAAAATATTCAGTAATTATCCCAGCTAGTGGTTATTCTAGTAGATTTAAATATCCAGTAGATAAAATCTTTTATAAAATCAAAAATGAATTAGTAATTAAACATACAGTTAATGCTTTTTTATATGATGATGAATGTAACAAAATCATTTTAACAGCTAATGAACAAACATTTTCTAAATTAAAACAAATGTTTAGTTTATACTCTAAAGTATTAGTAGTTTATGGTGGTCATACTAGAAATGAAACAATTAGAAAAGCAGTAACTTATTTAGATAAAAATAACCAATATGTTTTAATTCATGATGGCGCAAGACCATATATTAGTAGTGAAGTTATTGATGAAGTAAAACGTGAATTATTTAGTGATGAATATGATGCAATCACTACATATATTGATATTTATGATAGTTTAATTAAAATTAATGATAAACAAATCGAATATGTAAATAGAGATGAATTTAAACTTATTCAAACACCACAAGCCTTTAAACAAAACATTTTAATAAAAGCATTAAATCAATTTAATGAAACAACATATAATGATGAATTTAGTATAGTGAAACAATTAAATAATATTAAAACTAAATTAGTTCCTGGATCTAGAACTAATATAAAAATTACAACAATTGATGATGTCCCACCAGAATTTTAAAACTGTATTTTTTTGCAAATCTAATCAAGACAAAGTTTTAGTTTATGATTATTTAATTAATGAAGTACCAAAATACACAGCTAATCGTATTGTTTCTCAAATGATTTTATTAGAAAAAAGTGATGTTATCAAACCCGGTCTTTTAAAAGTAGCTAAATTTCAAAATGGGATGCTAAAAATTAAAATTAAGGACGGTAATAATAATTGCAGAATTTATTTTATTATTATTGATAATGTTATTTATTATTTATATGCTTATAATAAAAAAACACAAAAAACACACGAAAATATAAAAGTTAAAATTAATAATTTAAAGTTTGAATTAGAGTGTCAAATTAAAGAAAAATTTAAATATTTAAATGATTATTTAGATTTAAATAAATTAATAGATGATAAATTTAAATAAAACTATAAATATAATAAAATATAGATATATTAAGTTGGAGGAATTTAGAATATGCAAAAATCTTTTATATTAAAAGATAATGATAAATTTGATGTAGAGTTAGCTACAAATATAGTTAATGCATTATCTGATTTTAAATCTAGTGTAATTATTAAAACATCAACTAGATCAGTAGATGCTAATTCAATTATTAATTTAATGACATTATCTTTAAAAAACGAAAAAGAAATAATGTTAGATGTAAATGGTGTTGATGCAGATTATACAATTAATGAACTTGAATCATTATTAACAAAAGCAGGATTAATTTAAAATGAAAAATTTAAATAGATATATTGATCATACTAATTTAAAACCAACAGCAACTAAAGAAGACATTATTAAATTATGTGATGAAGCTAAAAAATATGAATTTGCTTCAGTATGTGTTAATCCGTACTATGTGAAATTAGCATCAGAACAATTAGCGCACAATAAAAATGTTGTTGTATGTAGTGTAATTGGTTTTCCATTAGGAGCAAATACATTAGAATCAAAAATATTTGAAGCACATAATGCTTGCATGAATGGTGCAACTGAAATTGATATGGTAATTAATATTGCTGAATTAAAAAACAAAAATATTGATTATTGTTTAAATGAAATTAATAAAATCAAATCAGCAATTGGACATAATATTTTAAAAGTAATTGTAGAAACTGCTTATTTAACAGAGGAAGACAAAAAATTAGCAGCAGAAATCGTTTTAAAATCTAATGCTGAATTTATTAAAACTTCTACTGGTTTTGCAAGTAGTGGTGCAAAATTAGAAGATATTAAATTATGAAAATCAATTTTAAAAGATAACAAAAAAATTAAAGCAGCTGGTGGAATTAGAACAAGACAAGATGCAATAGATTTTATTGAAGCAGGAGCAGATAGAATCGGAGCATCTTCTGGTGTTCAAATCATGAATAACGAAAACGGTAAAGAAGGATATTAATCTTTCTTT
>CAMWRJ010000035.1 GCA_947176635.1 uncultured Mycoplasmataceae bacterium | reverse complement strand
ATAAAAGATTGAGATTTCAGTATTTGCTTTTCATTCAATATTAAATCATTTTTCGATTCCAATATAATCTTAATAAAATTTAACATTTTTTTTATTGTTTTGTAAACATCATTCTAATGATTTAATAATGCCAAAAATTTCACCAGAAACATTTCTAAATTCTAAATATTTTTCATTATTAAAAGATTCACTAAATTCATATTCTTTAATTTCTGTTTTTTCTTTAAAAACAATGTAAGAACCATAACTGTATTTTTTAATAGAATTTTCATAACTACCATCAACAAAAATAACCGTTATTCCATTATTAATTTCTTGTTTAATTTGTTCATTCAAATCAATATTTTCTTTATTTGTAATTACTTCTGAATCATTATTTAAAAATAATTCAGCATCTTTTTTGTTATTAAAAGATTTATGGATAGCACCAGGGTAACCAGTTATTGATTGTTTACATTCTTCTCATGTTTTAAAAATTCCAGTTTGTTTCCCAACTTTTACTGCATAAAATTTTTCTTTACCCATTTTATTCTCACATTCTATTTAATTAATGTTATAGATTAATTATATTTTTTATATATTTTTCTTAATTTAATATTTGTATGGTTAATTCAACTTTTAGTTACTGGTTTAGGAAATGTTTTATTTAAAACTTCTACTAATTCTGACATTGTTAAAGTAGGATTTTGTAGTTTAATTTCACAATATTTTTTTAAATTATCACTTAATGAATAATATTCTCTAGTTTTTTTAATTTCTACAATTATTTTATTCATTTCATTATTTACTCTAATTGCTTTAGATAAATTTGAAACATCTAAATTATTTAATCTTTGTCAAGTATTTACATAATCTTTTCCGATACGATATTCTTCTAATAAGAACATGTTATTTGTAGCATTTAGAATTTTTAAAACGTCGGAAATGTCTTGAATTTTTTTAATATAAACAACATGTTTTTTGTGGTGAAATGTTTCAAAAAATTTAAGATTAAATTTAGTTAAAATATTTTTTATAATTTCTAACAATTCTAAATTAGAGATTCGAAATTCTAAATGATAATTAGATTTAAAAGGATTACTAATACTACCACCTGATAAAAAAACACCATTCATAATTGCTTGTTTTTGCTTTTTAGTTTTAATGTTATTAGCATCTAATTTTGATAACATTTGCGCTGTTTGTTCACAATTAGGAGAAACGATAACTTTATATTTAGTAACATTGTATTTTAATGTTTTTTTGTTACTAATTAAAATAGTCAATTCATCTTCATTAAAAAAAGATTTGAACAATTTTATAATATCAATATAAGAAGTTAAGAATTCGAATTCAATTTTATTTTTATTTAAAACAATTTCAGAATTATTATTTAAAAAACCTATAAATAAGTAAATTAATTCTTCTTTATTCTCGATATAGTAATTGCAAATCTCTTTTTTTGTTTCGTGACTAAAATTGTATTTATCACTTATTTTCATTCGTTATTAATATATTCAATAATAGCAAGTGCTGCTATTGTTCCATCACTTACAGCGGTTGTAATTTGTCTGTAATGTTTTGTTAAAATATCTCCAGCTGCAAACACACCTTCAATAGCTGTTTCCATTTTGTCATTAACTTTAATGAAGTTTGTTTCTTTATCAAGAATAGATTGATTATTAACAGTAGGAGTTACAGGAATGAAACCAATAAAAATAAAAGCACCATCTGTTTTTATTTGATTTTCTTTTTTTGAATCTTGTTCTCTAATTGTAATACTTTCTAATTTATCAGTACCATTGAATGATAAAGTATCTACACCATAATAAACTTTTATATTTTTAAAGTTTGATAATTTATCTACTATTTTTTTATCTGCTTTAAATTCTTTTTTATTTGAAATTAAATTAACGTGTGAAGCAATATCAGCTAAATACATACTTTCTTCAACTGCACTTCTACCACTACCAATAACTGTAACAACTTTATTTTTATATAAAGCACCATCACAAATAGCACAGTAACTAATTCCTCTATGAAAGAATTTTTCTTCATTTGGAATATTTAAAGTTCTATTTTTCATACCAGTAGCTATAACTATTGATTTAGCTTCTAAAGTAGTTGAATTTAATTCTACTTTTTTAACTTTTTGTGTCGCATCAATATTTTTAACTTCATCAAAAATAAATTCAACACCTAATTTCATACATTGATCATACATTTTATACGCTAAATCTGGACCCGTAATATAATCATATCCTGGGTAGTTTTCTACAGTTGCAGTTGTAACAACTTTACCGCCTGGCATTTCTTTATCAATAACTAAAACATTTAAGTTTCCTCTATTTGCATAAATTGCTGCTGATAAACCTGCTGGACCAGCACCTACAATAATAACGTCATATAATTTTTTTTCCATTTTCATTACCTTCCATCATAAAAATACATTTCAGCATCAGTTCTACGATAATGCTGTTTAATATAACTTAAATCAAATTTATCAACTAAAAATAAATCTTTCTTTTTTAAATAAAAATCATTTTTAGTGATTTCATTAGCTGATAATTCTTTTTCAAATTTTTTCACTTTTAGTTTATTAACTCAATTTTTGTTAGCATCAATAAATATTTTTCAGAATTTATAATTTCTTAATCAATTATTAATAAATTGAGAATAAATTACAATAATTAATCCAGCAGCTAATAATAATCCATTCATTACAAAAGTTTCTGGTTTTTGGAATGATAAATCCCTATTAACTTCCATTATCATTCTTATTATTCCATATCCAAGGAAATATAATCCGCTAATTACACCAGCTTTAATTTCTTTAAAAATTGGTATAAAAATATAAATTACAATGAATAGCATTACATTAAAGAATGATTCATATAAAAATAAAGGTTGATAAAGAATTCTTACAGTCCCTTCTGAAATCATATGATCATATACAAACGGCATAAGAGATTTTAATCATCATAAAGAGTTTGGTGAATTTGGATCACTTGTTACAGGTGAGCCAAAAATTTCTCCATTAAAGAAATTACCTCATCTACCGATTGCTTGACCAATCAAGATTACTGGTATAATAGCATCAGCATAAATCCACATACTTGGTCTTTGAATATAAACATTTCCATTTTCAACAACTCTTTTATGAAATTTTGGAAATTTTAAAATGATTGGAAAATATATGAAAGCTGCTATTAATCCGCCAAATACACCACCTTGAATTGCCATACCACCTGAACGTGTATTGAAAAATTGAGAAATTGGAATTTTTTCAATCACACAACTTCATATTCTTGCACCTAAAAAGATACAAGGTATTGCTGCGAAAACAAAATAAAATCCAACATCAACACTAACTTTATATCTACACTTCAAAACAATATGATAGATTCCAATAGCAATAGCATACCCAATCAAAGTTAAGATAGCATATCAATATATATGAAAATTATCACCAATTGTGAAAGCAATTCTAAATGGATTTGGTGCACCACCAACATCAGGGAATAATATTTGACTTCCTTGAGAATATGTAATCGATGCATTTAATAAACTAAAATTCATAATTATAAATATAATTTTATATTAATTATTTTTCTTTTTAGCATTTTCTATAAATAATTTTGTTGCATCAAAACCATTTCTTTTTAATTTGTATTGAGTAATAGCAGTTTCAATTATTTCTGCTACATTTCTTCCTTCTGTAACTGGTATTTGATAATGTACTAAATTAACATCTAATAATTGATAATATCTATCTTTAGAACCTAATCTTTCAAATTTAACTTTTTTACTTTCAGGACGAATTAATTCAATAACAATATTAATTTTTGTAGAACCAATCATTTTTTCTATACCAAAAGTTCTTGAAAAAGATAAAATCCCTAAACCTCTGATTTCGATGAAATCATTATTAATTTCATCTGGAACACCAAATAAACGAGCACCATGTTTAACAACTTTAACTGTATCATCAGCTACAAAAATATGACCTCTTTTAATTAATTCAACTATTGTTTCAGATTTACCTACTCCAGATTCACCAACAATTAATGTTCCAATACCGTAAATGTTACATAATGAACCATGAATAACTTCATATGGAGCTGATTTTTCAAGCATATAAGATAATGTGTCAATTTGGAAATTCATTAATGGTTGATTTGTTTTTACAAGTGTAATATTGAATTTTTTAGCTAATTCTAATATCGTTTCACTTTCTTTAAATTTAGTACCTAAAATCACTAATGGTGGTTTTAAAACAAAAACATTAGATATTACTTGTTGAGCTTTATTAGTATTTAAAGATTGTAAATATTTGTTTTCTTTTGAACCTCAATAAACAACTTCTCAACATTCATTATAAGTGTTAACACCTAATAACTCTAATCCCATTCTACTAATATTTGTTGATTTTATTTGTCTAGTATTAAAATCACTTGATTTATTTAAGATTTCAAACTTCTGATTATTAACTAATTCTTTAACATACAAAATTCCAGTTGTCATTTTTAAATACCTCTAATTAAATTTATTCATTGCTCTAATTAAATTCCCCTCAACAAAATATTCAACAACTTCACAAATAGAATTGAAGTTATTAAAAACTAATATTTTTTCATCAAAACTAAATTTACTTAAAACATAATCTTTAATTGGTTGATTGTTTTTTGGACGTCCAATACCAATTTTCACTCTTTTTATATTTTCAGTTTTTAAAAGACTAATGATATTTTTTAAACCATTTTGTCCGCCTGAACTGCCTTTTTGTTTAATTTTAAACTTTCCTAGTTCACAATCTAAGTCATCATGAATCACTAATATATCTTCTGTTTTTATTTTATAAAAATTGATAATTTTAGAAACAAATTCACCAGATAAATTCATATAAGTTAAAGGTTTTGCAATTATAACTTCTTCACCATTTATTTTTGTTTTTGAAAACAATCCTGAAAATTTTAATTCCTTAAGTTCTAAATTTATTTTTTGACATAAATAATCAATAAACATAAATCCAACGTTATGTTTCGTGTTTTCATATTCTTTTCCAAAATTACCTAAACCAACAATTAACTTCATTTTAAACATCTTTCCAACAATAAATTAAAGTTTTTTATTTATATATATAAATAAATATAAGTTTTAAACATTTTTTACTTATAATAATTATAATAATAATTTAAATATAAATTTAATAATAAAAATAAATATATTATATTAAAGG
>CAMWRJ010000034.1 GCA_947176635.1 uncultured Mycoplasmataceae bacterium | reverse complement strand
TCATTATCAAAATATGGATTAGAATTGAAAAAATAAAATGAGTTTTTTAAAAGAATTATTAAATCAATCAAGAATTGTTTATAAAGAAAAACTAAATAAAAAAAAGTTATTCACTAATTTTAAAATTTCTAAAAAAAATATTAGTTTAAATGGAAAAAAAATAAATTTAAAATTTATTAAAATTAATAATAATACAGAGAAAGATAAATATTTAAAGTGTTCAAATTTTGAAGATTATCATTTATGTTATTTAATTACATGAACACAAAAATTTAGTTCAAAAGATTTTATACAATATGTTGATTTAGTTTTATGTAGTTTAGAATGAAAAGTATTGAAATTATATAGATCATTACCAATAGATTCAATATTAAATTTTAAACAAAATTCACATATCTTTATTATGCCTCATAATTCTATTGAATATAATGAAATTAATATTGGTGATTATTTAAGACCATTTTAATAGAAAGGAACAAACAAAATATGCCTAGAAAACATTTAATTGCTTCTGGAATTAATAAAAAACAACAGCAGCAAGCAAAAGTATGAATGAAATATGCAAAAGAAATTAAAGCTGCAGCAAAAGCAGGTGGCCCTAATCCAGAAGCTAATCCAAGATTGAAAGCAGCAATTCATCGTGCTTTACAAGCAAATTTAAGTAGAGACTCAATTGAAAGAAATATTAATGGTGCTTCAAAAGAAGCAGATAAATTAAAAGAATTAACATATGAAGGCTATGGTCCAAATGGATTAGCAATTATTGTTAAATGTTTAACTGATAATGAAAATAGAACAATTTCAAATTTAAGAGGTTATTTTTCTAAATTAAAAGGACAAATAACAAAACCAGGAGCTGTAAAAATGCTTTTTGATGAATTAGGACAATTCATCATTGAAAAAGATAAAGCAGATGAAAATAATATTTTAGATATTGTTATGGAATATGACATTATTGACTTAAAAAACGATGATGAACAAGCATTTGAATTATTAGTTTCACCAAACGCTTTCTTTGATGTAAAAAATGTATTAGATCAAAATAATATTCCAGTTTTTAGTAGTGAAATTAAATTAATACCAAATTCAGTTATTAATTTAAACGAATCTGAAAATGCTTTATTAGAAAGATTTGAAAATCAATGTGACGATGACGATGATGTATTATGAGTTGTTCACAATTTAGGAGAAATTATTTAAAATGTGATTTTTAGTAAGAAAAAACTTGAAAGGGAAAAATTTAGCTAAATTATTTTTAGTTATTTTTTTGATGACTTTGCAAGTTGTTTTAGATATTATTATTCCATTATTGATGGTTTCTTTAAATAATGGTATATTAGCAAATGTTGAACAATATCCTAATGGTCAAAATTATGTTAATGATTTATTTTTTGGACATTTAACTAAATCTGATTTATTTGGAGGTAATTTAATTAATCACACTTTAATTGTAGGTGGGATTTTAATGGGTGTTTTTGTAGGTGAATTATTATTTGGAATTTTTGGAGCAAGAGAAGCTACTAAATTAAGTGTAGATATTGCTAATGAAATTAGATTTAATTTATTTAGAAAAATACAAGGATTATCATTCATTGATTTAGATAAATTTAAAACGTCATCATTAATTACAAGATTAACTGTTGATATTCAATCGATTCAAGATTCATTAATTTCTGTTATTAGAATTGGATTTAGAGCAATAATGTTATATGTTGGTGGAATTATTTCATCAGTTATTGTAATTAGTACTTCAAATTCACAAAATGCATGATTAATACCTGTAATACTTGTAGTTTCAAGTATTGGTTTATTTGGTATCTTATCTGGTATTTTATATTATGGTGCAAAATATTATAAATTATCAAGATATGCAACAGATAATACAAACTCTGTAATGCGTGAAAATATTTTAGGTGTTAGAGTTGTTAAATCATTTAATTTACAACAACAACAAATTGAAAGATTTGAAAAAGTAAATAATAAAATGAGAAAAATAACTGAGAAAGCTTATAAAATTGGAATGTGAATGTTCCCAATTGTAAACTTTATCATTAATGCTGTTACAGTAATTGTTATTTGAGTTGGTGGTTTAACAGATGCATTAGATATTGCACAAGCAGGACCTGTAATGGGTATTACTGGAATGATATTAATGGGAATGGTATTATTTATTAATGTTATTTTACAATTATCAATTGCAATTGGTAGTGCTAAACGTATTAAAGAAGTTTATACATCAAAACCAAGTATTAGTTTTAAAGAAGATGGTGTTGAAATTCAACAACCTTCTATTGAGTTTAAAAATGTTAACTTTAAATATCATGAACATTCAGAATATGTTTTAGAAGATATCAATTTAAAAATTAATCCTAATGAAACAGTTGGAATTATTGGTGCAACTGGTTCAGGAAAAACTACATTAATTTCATTAATTGCTAGAATGTATGATGTTAATGAAGGACAAGTATTAATTTCAAATTATGATATTAAAGATATTAAAGAAGAATCATTAAGAAAAGAAATGGGTGTTTCTACTCAACAAGTTGTATTATTTTCAGGAACTATTGAATCTAACTTAAAATATGGTAAAGAAGATGCAACTTATGATGAAATGGTAGAAGCTGCAAAAGGTGCTCAAGCATATGATTTCATTATGCAAAAAGAAGCAGGTTTTGAAAGTGTTGTTGAACAACGTGGAAGAAATTTCAGTGGTGGTCAAAAACAAAGATTAGCAATTACTAGAGCATTAATTAGAAAACCTAAAATTCTAATTTTAGATTCTTCGACATCAGCATTAGATATGATTACTGAAAAAAATGTTAATGAATACATTAAAAATACTAATAAAGACAGAACAACAATTATGATTAGCCAAAGAATTTCAGGTGTTAAAGATGCTGATAGAATTATTGTTTTAGAAAAAGGTAGAATTGTTGGTAATGGTAAACATGTTGAATTATTAAAAAATTGTGCTGTTTATAATGAAATAGCATTATCTCAATTAGGTAAGGAAGGAGTAGAAAATGAAATTAGACATGGATAAAAAAACAAAATTTATTTCTCCAAATCCTGAACTAACTGCTGAATATGATGAATTAATTAAAAATAATCCTGAAGAATTCATAAAATTATTCAATGAAAAAAGAATTAAAACAACATGTATTTCACCTACCCAAGCAAAATTTCTAAAAAAAGTAGTTAAAAAACAAAATAATAAAGCAGCAATACAATCATTAAAAATTATTTGAATGTTTTTAAAAGCATATAAACTAAGTTTATTTTGATTAATTTTAGTAACTATTCTTTCTGCTGTTATGCTATGTTTAGCAAGTTTTGGTTTACAACAATTAACACAATTATTATCAGGACAATTAAACCAAACAGCGCTATTAACTTATGGATTTACATTATTAGCTTTTTATTTTTTAAGTTCAGCAATGATGTGATTTCAAACTAGAATAATGGCAATTATTTCGCAAAAAATTGGATATAAAATTAGAGAGCAATTGTTTTCTAAAATTCAAAAATTACCAGTTAAATATTTTGATCAAAATTCATCTGGTGATTTAATGTCTAAATTTATTAATGACGTTAATAATATTACAGATGCTTTATCACAAAATATTACAATTATTTTAAATAGTATTTTTACAATTATTTCAATGTTACTATGTATGTTTTTAATGAGTGCATATTTATCATTAATTACTTTAGCAGTTGTTCCATTCATGTTTTTACCAATGTTATTTGTTGTTAAAAAAGCAGAACCATTTTTTAAACAAACACAAATTATGTTAGGTAAAGTAAATGGTTATGTTGAAGAAATGATTTCAGGACAATCAGTTATTAATTTATTTAATCAATCTGAAAATGTAAGTAAGGAATTTAAAAAAATTAATAATGAATTAAAGAAATATGCAAGAAAAAGTCAAGCAGCAATGTCAATTATGTTCCCATATGCTAATTTCTTCTCATTTTTCTTAATTGCTTTAATTACAGTTATTGGTATTATTTTTATTGATAAAGGAATTGGCTTTGCTGGAATTACAATTCCACCTGCACAAGGATTTATTCCAAAAGATACAGGTGGTGCAATACCAACTCAAGAAGCAATAGAAGCAGCAAAAGG
Source organism: uncultured Mycoplasmataceae bacterium (assembly GCA_947176635.1). Classification (GTDB taxonomy): domain Bacteria; phylum Bacillota_I; class Bacilli_A; order Mycoplasmatales; family Mycoplasmoidaceae; genus Ureaplasma. Next base: position 1,204 of record CAMWRJ010000034.1, on the reverse strand, counting down.
ACTTGCAACACTAGCTATTTTTAGTGTAATGACTAGAGCATTCTTAATGCCTTTTGCACAAATAGCAAATGTTATGAATACAATTATGGCAGCACTTGCAGGAGCAAGTAGAGCATTTTCTGTATTTGACGAAAAAGATGAAATTAATGAATTTGAACACATTGTGTTATCGATTGCAGCAAATACAAGAACTAAAAGAGAAACTATTGATGTATCAACATTATTAAAAAACATTGATAGTGAACCAGTTTCTAATGAATCAAATAAAGAAAAATTAGTTGAGAAAAAATTAGATAATATTCATTTAGATGATAAACAAGAAGTATTACCTAAAGATTTAGTTGAAAAAGTTGAAACAAATGGATCTGTAAAAATTGAAAATTTAGATTTTTCATATGTTCCAGAAAAACAAATATTATTTGATGTTAATATTGATGCTAAAGAAGGACAAAAAGTTGCTATTGTAGGTCCAACTGGTTCAGGTAAATCAACTATTATCAATTTATTAACAAAATTTTATGATATTGAAAATGGTGATATTTTAATTGGTGGAGATGTATCAATTAAAGAAATTACTAAACATTCAATGAGAAAAAATGTATCAATTGTTTTACAAGATACATATTTATTTAATGTATCAGTTAAAGATAATATTAAATGTGGTAATTTAGATGCAACTGATGAAGAAGTCATTAATGCAGCTAAAATAGCTAATGCTCATCAATTTATTATGCAATTACCTGATGGTTATGATACTGTATTTGATGATAATGGAGATTCATTATCACAAGGACAAAGACAATTATTAGCAATTGCTAGAGCAGTATTAGTAAAATCATCAATATTAATTTTAGATGAAGCTACTTCATCAATTGACTCAAAAACTGAAATTGAAATTCAAAATGCAATGTTAAGACTAATGGAAAATAAAACTTCTTTTATCATTGCTCATAGATTATCAACAATCGAAAATGCAGATCAAATTTTAGTTTTAAGAGATGGTAGAATCACTGAAAGAGGTACTCATCAAGAATTATTAGCAAAAAAAGGATTCTATTATGATCTTCATAATTCACAATTTTTTGAAGAAGAATAATTAATATTTTGAAAAAAAAAAAAAAAAAAAAATTTTTTTTTTTTTTAAAAAAAAATTTAAATTAAAAAAAAAAATTTAAAATATTTTTATTAAAAAAATTAAAAATTT
>CAMWRJ010000033.1 GCA_947176635.1 uncultured Mycoplasmataceae bacterium | reverse complement strand
ATTAATTGATTTGATTGTTTTTGAATTAATAATTCTTGATAAAAATTAATTTTACTAATTTTAATAATTTCATTGTTAATTAAATTAAGATTAACTTTTTTATAATTATTTAATTTTTGTGTCAAAATATCTTGTTTGAATTGTTCTAAAAATTGTTCTTTTGTTTTAATTCTTTCAATACCTAAAGAATTGATATATTCTTCATTTAATTCTGGAATAATTAAATGATAAGCATTTAAAATATCAATTTTAATATGACCTTTTTTATCAGCAAATTCTTTAATAAAGAAATCTTTTGGATAATTAACTGCATATTCAACAGATTCACCAACTTTTAAACCAACAACATTTTGAACAAAATCAATAATTGATCTATTTTCTTTAACTTCAAAAACACGATTTGTTAATTTATGTTCTTTTTCATTTTCAGCATGCATTTCTAAATTAATGCTAATTAAATCATTTTCTGAAACTTTTTCATCTTTTTCAAATAGAACATCTTTAGCGCTTGCTTTTAATAAGAATTTTAATTCTGCTTCTAAAGTTTCATCTGTAATTTCTTCTTTAAATTCAGGTAATTCTAAAGATTTATAATCTCCAACTTCAATTGTTGGATATTGTTCGAATTTATAAAGTATTTTTGCATACTTAGAAAATTCATATTGTTCTAATGTTACAATTCATTCTCCAGTAATTACAGCATTAAATTCTTTAAACTCTTTAAATGTTTCTAATTCAGGATAATATTTTTGAGCTAATAAATTAATTACTTTATATTCTAATTCCTTAGATGAAATGTGTTTTTTAGCAACTTCAACTGGAACTTTACCAGGTCTATAACCTTTAATTTTAATATTTTTTGATAATTGAGTTAATACTTCATTTTCAACTTGTTTTAAATCTTGTGCATCAAATTCAGTTTCAAATGTAACAAAATTATCTTTAATTTCTGATTTTAATATTTTCATAATTTCTTATTATTTTACTTCTTCTTCAGTTACATCAGCTTCATTTGGATCTTTTGCTGTTGATTGTTGTGCGAATTGCATAATTTCAGCTAATGTTTTTTCTAATTCTTTTAATTTATTTTCTACTTCAGTATATTCTTCTTTTGAAACTAATGTTCTAATTTCATTAATTTTTTCTTGAATATCGGCTTTTTTATCTGCTGGGAATTCAGGTTTAGAAATAATTTCATCTAATTCACTTGTAATTTTATCTGCTCTATTTCTAATATCAGCTTGTTTTCTGAATTGTTCATCTTTTTCTTTATTTTCTTCAGCTTCTTTTACCATTCTTTGAATTTCTTCTTCAGTTAAACCTGATGAATCAGAAATTGTAATGCTATTTTCTTTATTAGTTTTTAAATCTTTTGCTTTAATTGACATAATACCATTAGCATCAATACTAAAACTAATTTCAATTTGCGGAACACCTGCTGGAGCTGGTTCAATATCTGTTAATTGGAAATTACCTAATAATTTATTTTCACTAGCTCTTGCTCTTTCTCCTTGTACAATTCTAATATCAACACTTGGTTGATTATTAACTGCTGTTGAGAAGATTTGAGATTTAGTAACAGGAATTGTTGTATTTCTTGGAATTAAAGGAGTAGCAACTCCACCCATTGTTTCAATTGATAATGTTAATGGAGTAACATCTAATAATAATACATCATTAACTTCTCCTGATAATACACCACCTTGTACAGCTGCACCTAAAGCAACTACTTCATCTGGATTAATTGAATGGTTTGGTGTTTTTCCTGTAATTTTTTTAACTAATTCTTGAACTGCTGGAATTCTTGTTGAACCACCAACTAATAATACTTCATTAATATCATTGTATGTTAATTTAGATTCTTTAATAGCATCTTCTAAAGGTTTAGAAATTCTTGCTAATAAATCTTTTGATAATTGTTCAAATTTACTTCTAGTTAATTCTAATTCAACATTAATTGGTCCATTTTCATTCATTGCAATGAAAGGTAAAGTAATTTGTGCGCTTGATTGACTTGATAATTCAATTTTAGCTTTTTCTGCTGCATCTTTTAATCTTTGCATTGCCATTTTATCATTTTTTAAATCAACTTTAAATTCAGATTTAACTGATTCTAAAATTCAATTAATAATAACTTGGTCGAAATCGTCACCACCTAAACGATTATCACCACTTGTAGCTAATACTTCAAATGTACCATCTGAAATTTCAAGAATAGATACATCGAATGTACCACCACCTAAATCAAATACTAATACTTTTTGATCTTTATTTTTTTCTAATCCATAAGCTAATGCTGCAGCTGTTGGTTCATTAATAATTCTTTCTACTTTTAAACCAGCAATTGTACCTGCATTTTTAGTAGCTTGTCTTTCTGAATCGTTAAAATAAGCAGGAACTGTAATTACAGCTTTTGAAACTTTTTGACCTAATTTTTTTTCTGCATAATTTTTTAAATAAGTTAAAATTTTTGCACTGATTTCTTCTGGTGTATATGTTTTACCATCAATTTCATATTTATGGTCAGTACCCATATATCTTTTAACTGAAAAAATTGTATTTAAATTTGTAATCATTTGACGTTTAGCTGCATCACCAACAATTGTTTCTCCATTTTTAAATGCAACTACTGAAGGTGTAGTTCTTTTACCTTCTGGATTTTCTAAAATAATAGGTTTACCATTTTCTAAAACAGCAACAGCTGAATTTGTAGTACCTAAATCAATTCCTAAAATAATTTCTTTTGCCATTTTTTAGTACCTCTTTTTTGAAATAAATATATTATTTATACTTTAATTATATAACATTTTTTAGCACTCATAATATAAGATTGCTAATTTTTATTTATTAAATATTTTATTAAAAATATCATCATATTTTTCAACTAAATTAATAGTTAATTTATTTAAAATTTCTTTTGGTATATCTTCTAAGAATCTTTCATCATCTTTTGGTAAGAAGATGTTTTTAATTCCTGCACGTTGCGCTGAAATTACTTTTTCTTTTACTCCACCAATAATTCCAACTTTACCTCTTAGCATAATTTCACCAGTCATACTAATGTCTGAACTAACTGGTTCATTTCTAAACAATGATATTAAAGCTGTAGTAATTGTTACACCAGCACTTGGACCATCTTTTGGAATACCACCAGCAGGAACATGTAAATGAACATCAATTTCATTAAATTTAATATCTTTAATACCAAATTTTTCAGCATTTGCTTTTACATAACCAAATGCAACTGATACAGATTCATTCATTGTTTTTTCTAAGTTTCCAGTAATAATAATATTACCTTTTCCTGGGAAATAAGTTGCTTCAATTGGTAATAAATCACCACCAGCAGCTGTATAAGCCATTCCGTTAACAATTCCTGGAATTTGTTGTTTTTCTTTAATAGTTACATCGAAACGTTGCTTACCTAATAATTTTGTTACAATTTCAGGAGTAATTACTTTTTCATATTCTGTACCTTTTAATTTAGCAACTAAAGATTTTCTAACAATTTGTTCAAGTAATCTTTCTAATTCACGAACTCCAGCTTCTCTTGAATAATAATTAATTAAATAATCAATTGCTTCATCTGTAAATTGAATATCTTTTTTTGTTAAATTAGCTTTTTTAAGTACTCTATCAACTAAATAATTTTTAGCAATTTCTTTTTTCTCATTAGCTGTATAACTTGATAATTCAATAATTTCTAATCTATCAATTAATGCAGCTGGTATTTGATTATAATAATTTGCTGTACAAATAAACATTACTTTTGATAAATCATATTCTTCTTCAATGTAATTATCACTAAATAATTTGTTTTGTTCTGGGTCTAATACTTCAAGCATTGCACTTGCAGGATCGCCTTTAAAATCGCTACTCATTTTATCAATTTCATCTAATAAAAATAATGGGTTGATTACTTTTGCTTTTTTCATAGCTTTAATTATTCTGCCTGGCATTGCACCTAAGTAAGTTCTTCTATGTCCTCTAATTTCTGATTCATCTTTCACACCACCTAAAGCTACTTTTACATAAACTTTATTTAATGCTTCAGCAATTGATTTTGCTAATGAAGTTTTACCAACACCTGGAGGACCAACTAAACAAATAATTGAACCACTTGCATTTTGATTATTCAATCTCATTGCTATATATTCAATAATTCTTTCTTTTACTTTTTCAATTCCATAATGATTTGAATCTAACACTTTTTGAACATGTTTTAAATCTAAATTATCTTGAGATGTTTGTCATCAAGGTAAATCTAATAATCAATCAATATATGTTTTTACCATTCCAGATTCATTAGAAGTAAATGCTGATTCATATTTTCCTAATTCAGATAATATTTTTTGTTTAATATGTTCTGGATAAGGATTGTTTTTTAAACGTTTTTTAATTACTTCTGATTCATCATCACGATTAGAAATTTCACCTAATTCTTCTTTAATAATTTTTAATTTTTCTCTTAAATAAAATTCTTTTTGTTGTTTATTCATCATTGTAGACATTTTTTTAGAAATATCAGCATCTACATCTTTTGCTATTTTTTTACCTTCAGGAGTAAAATCAACAAGTATTACATTTAAAATTTCAATTTTTTTAGAAATAGAGAATGTTTGATAATAATCAGTTCAAATATCAAAATATTGTTTACGATATGAAGTTGGTGCAGTTTTATCATTTCATTTTGGAAATACATCATAAAAATTAGATAATACTTTTTCAAAATATTTTTTTGAAATTTCACCTTTTTCATTTTCATAAATTTCAAAAATTTTCTTTATATATTTTTCTGTTTTACGAAATTCTTTATTTTCTTGAAAATAATCATTTGTATTTGTAACAATTTCATAGCATAAATTATTTAAAGCTAATAAATCTTCATTTGTTGGATCACTAATTTCATATGATACAAAATCAAATTCAGATTCTGATAAATCAATATCTTTATTTTTATTATTATTTTTTATTGAATAAAAACCATTTGAATTAACTTTAAAAATAACTAAAAATTCTTCTTCACCGTTTTTATTTTTTACACGTTCTAAATTTTTAATTTTAGCTAAAGCACCAATTCTAGATAAATCATCTAATTTAGGTTTATCAATATCTAAATTAAGTTGAGGTGCAAGAATAATTTTACCTTGATAATCATTCATTGCAATTTCAATTGATTTTTTAGATTGTTCTCTTGCTACTTTAATTAATAATTCATTGTTTGCAAATGGAAACAATCCCCTAATTGCTAATAATGGATACATATCTTAATTCTCCTTTTTATAAATTAAATAATCTTATTTAGTTTTTAGCACTCTCATTAATAATATGCTAATACATAAAATATTAACATATTTTTTAAAATAAAAAAAATAAATTAGCACTCTTTTGATAAAAATGCTAATTTATTCATAATTTAATTTTTTTGCGCGACAATTTCCTATTCTCACATAATGCTACCTTCGGCCTCATTGTGCTTG
>CAMWRJ010000032.1 GCA_947176635.1 uncultured Mycoplasmataceae bacterium | reverse complement strand
AATATGAAGCGATTCAATTTAATAAAAAAATAAAAGAATCAAACATTAAAAGTATTGAAACAATTGATTATTCTAAAATTAAAACAATCTTTAATGAATTTGATGAAAATGATATAAAACAAAAATTATTAAATAAAATAAAAAATAATAAATAAGGAGAAAATTATGAATATACAACAAATGATGCAACAAGCACAAAAATTACAAAACTCTTTAAAGAAAAAAATGCAAGAATTTGAACAAAGTGTTTTTGAACACAAATATAAAGAATTTGTAACAATTAAATTAACTGGAGCTTTAAAAATAGAATCAATTTCAATTAATAAAGAAATTGTAGACCCAGATGATATAGAAACATTAAATGATATTGTTGTTGCTGCAATAAATGAAGCAATTACTAAAGTAACAGCTGAAAAAGAAAAAATAACTAGTTCAATTGCTCCTGGTATGGGTGGATTATTTTAATTAATAAAATATGAAACAACCAATAATAGAATTTGAGCATTTAGTAGATGCTTTGCGTTCTTTACCTGGTGTTGGTTTAAAGAATGCTAAAAAATGAGCTTACTATATCTTAAATCAAGATGAAAGATATATCAAACAATTCACTGATAGAATAAAATTTGCTTATGAAAGAATTAGAAAATGTTCTAGATGTGGGAATTTATCAATTGAATTAGAATGTGGTATTTGTTCTGATAAAAATAGAGATCAATCAACATTATGTGTAGTAACTAGTGTTGAAGATTTAGAAAGAATAGAATCTAGTAATTCTTTTTATGGAATGTATCATATTACTAATGCAGAATTGACAATTAAAGAAAACAATTTAGTAAAACATACTAATATTGATTCTATTTATAATAGAGTTAAAAATAGTCCTGAAATTAAAGAGATTATTATTGCTACTAGTTTTAGTCATGATGGTGAAATGACAGCTGAATATATTTGCAATTTATTAAAAGATTTTAAAGAATTAACAATTTATAGAATTGGATTTGGTGTTCCATTAAATGGAGCAATTGATTATATTGATGATGAAACATTAAAATGTTCATTTAATTATAAAAGAAAGTTATCATAAGGAGTATTTATGAAAGTATTTAAAAAAATCATTTGAATGTTTGTTGTAATTTTTGTTTGAATAATTTTATTATTTAAATGATTATCTATTAAAAAAGCAGCAAAATTATACAACAAAGATAAAACTTTATTTTCACAAGAAGGAAGATATTCAAAAGTAAATTCCTTTTTAAAAATGTTCTTATATGCAAAACAAATTAAAATAGAACATTCAGGTAAAACTAAATTAGATTCAAAAAAATTATTTTTTGTTTCAAATCATAAATCTAATTTAGATGCAATTGTTTTATTAAAATCAATTTTATCTTATGATACACCATTACCTATTTTTATAGCTAAAATTGAATTAGCAACTTCTAAATATGCTGCATTTTTTGACTTATTAGATGTTATCTATATTGATAGAGAAAATTTAAGACAAATGTATTCAGTAATTCAAGAAGAAATTAATGTTTTAAAAGATAGAAATTCAATAGTTGTTTTCCCAGAAGGTACAAGAGTAAAAACAGATGATTTTTTAGATTTTAAATCAGCAGCATTTACTCCTGCTTATGAAACTCTAACTGCTATCCAACCAGTTGTTATTTATAATTCAACAAATTTATTACATGAATCTGCTTTTAAATTAAATAGAACTGTTTATATAAAATATTTACCAACTGTCCAACCATTAGCATTTATTAATATTAATAAAGATATTTTTGCTAGAAATTTACAAGCAAATATGTATAATGAATATTTAGAATTAAAAAAGGAAGTAGAAAACAAAAATGGAAAAAAATCAAGAAAGTAGTTTTTTTGAGGTTAAATTATCTGATTATTCATGTCCATTAGATGTTTTATTAGAATTAATAAAAAAGAAAAAAGTAGAAATTTCAGAAATTAAATTATCAGATTTAATAAATCAATATAGTGATTTTTTAAATAATACAATTAATGATTTACCAATTGAAGAATTTGCTGAATATTTATATATTAATTCATACTTAATAATGTTAAAGTCAAAAGCGTTGTTATTAGATGAAGGATTAGAAACTAAATTAGGTTCTTTAGAAGACGGACAAGATTTAATTGCAAGATTAGTAGAACATGCTAAATATAAAAATTCTGTTGGTTATTTTCAAGATATGTTTGAAAAAAGACAAACAATGATTGATAAATTAGCAGAAGATTATAATGATTATTCATTATCAGAAATTCCAGTTGCAAAAATGCCAAAACAAATTAATATTGAAAAACTTCAAATTTATTTTCAAAATATTATTGATGAAATAATTGAAAATTCATATGAAGATGATGATAGATTATTTAGAGCAGATGTGGAATTTAATCAATTTTCTATTAAAGATATTCAGAAACAAATTATTAGCTATTTAAGTGTTAGAAATGATAAAAAAGACACATTATTAAATTGCTTTAAGAAAAATTTAGAAAATAATTTCAGTCGTGGTTTTTATTCAGCATTCTTTTTAGCTGTGTTAACATTAATTAGATATTCAATGATTACTGTTTATGAATATGATGATGAAGGTTTTATGTTAACATTATCAGAAAATTTAGATATGAGATTAATTGATGTGATAAATGAGGAATAATTAATATGGATAACAAAAAAGAAAATGAATTAATTCAAGAATTATTTGAAGATGATTTAGATGATGAATCATTATCTAAATTAAGTATTTTAAAAAATAAATTAGATGAACAACATAATAGCACTAATAATATTGATCAAACAACTAATGAAGAAGAATTTGATTTTAAATATACTCCTAATAAAATTGCTGAAGAATTTGAATCAATTGCTGAATTTAATAAAAAACAAAATAGTAAGAAAAAATATGCAATAGATGAAACTAATGAAACCGATTCAATTACATTTATGGATCAAAAAGAATTAGAAGCAATATCTGTGCAAAATCAAGAAAATCAAAAAGAAATTGATATATTAGATGAATTAAATAATGAAACTAATTTTTCATTTGATACATTAAAAAAATTAAATAAAACTTCACAAATTGATAAAAAAATAGAATTAGAAAACTCAACTAATGAATATTTAAAAACTAACAATTTATCTATTCAAAAAATTAGAAAAATTATCGAATCTACTTTATATGTTATGGGTGATGATGGAATGACACTAAGTGATTTAAAACACTTATTAGATTTACCTACAACTGTTTTAAGTAATATCTTAAATCAAATGATTAAAGAAAAAGATTTAGATGTTAATTCTGGATTATGTATTAAACAATTTGGAAACAGATATAAAATTTTAACTAAAGATGAAACTTATAATGATATTTGTTTAGTTTTAAACAAAAAAGAAAAAAAACCATTGAACAAAACAAAATTAGAAGTTTTATCAATTATTGCTTATACTCAACCTTGTACTAGAAAGGCAATTGAAAAAATTAGAGCAAGAGATTGTACTAATATTTTAATGTCTTTATTAGAATTAGGATTAATCCAAAGAAATGTAGGTACACATTTACCAGGTCGTCCTAAATTATATACAGTAACACATAAGTTCTTTGATTTATTTGGTTTAAAATCATTAAATGAATTACCTAAAATTGAACGTACATCTCATGAATCTGTACAAGCTTTATTAAATAATTTAGAAGATGATTATGATGATGAAGTAGAATAAAAAAAAGATGCTATAAAAGCATCTTTAATCATTTTAATTATTTTCTGCAGCAACGACCTTTTTTTGCAGGTTTTGCAGGTTTTTCTGGTTTGCAGCAAGATGAAGTTTCACAACATCCACTTTTAGGATCACAACAAGCTTCGTCTACACAGCAATCATTTTCTGTACATTCACAAGGTTCGCATTTGCATACATCTTTATCATTACAGTTCATAATATAAATCTCCTTTCAAAGTTGTTTATATTTAATATTATACTCTAAAATAAATAATAATGATAAAGTCAAAAATAATTTATATTGAAAGGTTAATAATATGTCGAATAATAAAAATTTAATTGAAGATAACTCAACAAATGATACTGAAATTAGTTTTAATAAGAAAAAAAGAAAATCATTTACCATTTTAGATGAAGGTGCTGATTTAGTATCTGAAAATCTATCTAGTGACACTATTGAAGAAACAGCTAAAAACTCAAAAGTAGTAAAGAAAAAACAATCAATTAATTTAGGTGCTTCATCTTCTAAAACTTATGCTGATACAACAAATATTTCAAAGAAAAAATCAGATAAAGAAATTGAAAAGATTGCTAATTTATCTTTTTCAGATACAATTAAAAATCCAATTAATCAAACATTTATTTTAGAATCTATTTCAAAATCGAAAAAATATATTTTGAAACCTAATGAAATTTTAGACAGATTAATTCATGATGCTAGAAATAAAAAGAAAAATAAACAAAATACAATTGAAGAAGATAAATTCTTTTCTGCTTTTAAACATTTTGATTTATCAGAAGATGAAATTGATGAAATTATTAAAACATTAGACGCTAATAACATTAAATTAGTTCCATCTGAAGATAATAATAAAAAAGTTCAAAAAAATAAAGAAAATTATGACATTGATGATACTGAAGAACATGTTACAAATAAAACTTATAGTGTATTAACTAGTGATAAATCTGAAGATGGTATCAAAAATTTCTTAGCTAACTTAGGAGATTCAAAAATTTTATCTCAAGAAGATGAAATTAGATGAGGTGAATTATTACAAAATGGTGATGATGAACAAAAACGTTGTGCAACTAATCAATTCTTCACTTCTAACTTAAGATTAGTTACTTCAGTTGCTAAAAAATATTTAAATAAAGGTTTAGACTTAGAAGACTTAATTCAAGAAGGTTCTCAAGGATTATTAAAAGCAATTTCTAAATTTGACTTTAGTTTAAAAAATAAATTTAGTACATATGCTACATGATGAATTAGACAAGCAATTACAAGAGCAATTGCTGATCAAGCAAGAATTATTCGTATTCCTGTTCATATGGTAGAAACAATTAATAAAATGATGAAAGCTGAACGTAGCTTATTACAAGAATTAGGTAGAAATCCAACAATTGAAGAAATTTGTGAAAGGATGGGAGGAGAAAGTGCTGGACTAACTCCTAAAAAAGTAAGTGATATTAAAAAATTAAATATTGACCCAATTTCATTAGATAAACCAGTTGGACATGATGAAGAATCTCAATTTAGTGATTTTGTACAAGATAATAGTATAACTTCTCCAGAAGAATTTACAAGACAAGAAGCTTTAACTAATGAATTGACAGAATTGTTTAAAAAAGTATTATCTGAACAAGAAGAAACAGTTGTTAGAATGAGATATGGAATGGCTCCATATTGCAAATCTATGTCTTGAGAAGAAATTGGACTTGAAATTGGTAAGGATAGAGACAAAGTACGTCAAATTGAAGCTAAAGCAATTAGAAAACTAAAACAACCTTGTAAATCATCAAAACTAAAATCTTCGTTCTTTTAATGAATAATTTAAGATTATTAACAATTGCTGAATTATTAAAAGGTGCTAATATAGTTGTTGATGTAGGATGTGATCACGCTTATTTATGTATTGAATTACTAAAAAAACAATATGTAAATTATGTTTATAATGTAGACATCAATAAAAAACCTTTAGAACAAGGTTTGTTAAATGCTAAAAAATATTTATCAACATCAAATTATGAATTTATTTTAAATAATGGTTTAAAAGATTTAAGAATTAATGCTGATGCTATTTCAATTAGTGGAATGGGAGCTAAAAATATTATTTCTATAATTGAAAATAGTACAATTAAACCTAAATTTTATGTTGTTCAAGCTAATAATAATTCTTATTTAATAAGAGAATACATTAGAAATAATTCAGGAATAATTATTGATGAAATTATTATTTTTGAAGACAATCATTATTATGAAATTATTAAATTTAGTTTAAATAATTCAAAAACTAATATTTTAGAAAATAAACAATTATATTTAGGTG
>CAMWRJ010000031.1 GCA_947176635.1 uncultured Mycoplasmataceae bacterium | reverse complement strand
TTATGCCAAATTCAATGTGTAAATTCACTTGTGATCAAGAAAATTTATTAATTGTAGATGATTATATTAAATTAGAAAATTTTGATTTTTATCAAGCATATGAATTGACAAATTTAGATGAATTATATACTGCAATTAATAATTATATTGCTTTAGAAACTAATAAATTTACTGAAAATGAATTTGCAAATAATGTTAGTTCAACTACAAACAATATTAAACAAGTCATTGCTAACAGTTTACAATTAACAGATTCAACAGGAAATCAAAATATTGATATTTCATATATTGATAATGTTCAATTCATAAATAATCAACTTGAAATTACATTATCTACAAATTATTTAAAATATGAGAAAACATCAACTAATAATGTTGAATTTGAAGATAATAAATTAATAGTTAAGAATTTAAATTTCTGTGAATTAATTTATGTAAATTTAGATGATTTAATTAATTTAAGAACACAAATTATTGATTTAATTAATGAAGAAAAAGTTATAGAAAACAATATTGATAATTATTTATCAAACCAAATATTTGATTTAATAAAAGAAATTAATACAACTGATAATCATAAATTATCCGAATTTGTTTCTACTCCAACATTTGCAAATAAGACAATAAATATTCCATTAAAAAACAATATTGGACTATTAAAATTTGCTTCAATAAGTAATTCAAATATTCAGGTAATAGAAAACAATATTTTATTAAAAAATATAAATTTATATGCTCCACCTGAACCTTCACCAACTAGTTGATTCACATGAAGTGGAACACAAATTACAGGATTATCTAGTTTAGGTGCACAACAAGAAAATATTGTTCTTCCTGAAATTACAACATCTCTTTCACCTAATGCGATTTTTTATGGAAATAAAGTTATGAAAACAATGGATATGTCGTTCACAAAGATAACTGCATTGCCTGAAACAAATGGTTCTGGAATGTTTCAAAATTCTATTATAGAATCAGTAATTTTACCAAATAATTTAGTAGATATGGGCTCTAGAACTTTTTATCAAGCTAAAAAAATAAAAAGTTTAAAAATTCCGGAATCTGTCACTAGAATGGATGGTGATTTATTGTTTTGTGAAGCAATAGAACTATCTCAAATCAATATTCCAAAAAATTTAAAAGGAAAATTCGGTTGAAGAACATTTAGTAATACTAAAATCAAAAATATAATAATTCCAGATGGTATAACAGAAATAGGAATAGAATGTTTTTATAATTGTATTGAATTAGTAGATATTAAGCTTCCTAATAACTTGAAAATAATTAAAAAAGAAGCATTTGATAATTGTACAAAATTACAAGAAATTAAAATTCCTGATTCTGTAACAACAATAGAAACTAATGTATTTATTAGAACTAATTCTAATTTAGTAGTTATTGTTTCAAGTAATAATATAGAAAATTTAGTTAGAACATCAGGTTTTTCAGGACAAATAATTAACTTAAGTAAACCATATAGAAATGATTAATTTATTCAAACAAACAAAAAAAACCAATTCTTCGCGAATTGGTTTTATTTTTATCATTTTAATGATTCAACTAAATTTATTTTTTTAACATAGAATTTAGCAATTATTAAGATTAAAGTTAATAACATAGCAGCACCCATAAATGCTAAGAAGAAACCTAATCAACTAATTGATGGTGTTACTACTAATCCCATAGCTACAAAGATTGTATTTTTAAATAATATTAATGAACCATATAAGATAGGTAATGTTAATATTCCTGCAATTATTAATGTTGGGAAGAATATTGACAAGATATTTAAAGTATTATTTCAATCAGAAACACCTTGTACTTTTAATAAAACAATTAATTGTGTTAAATCTTTTATAATGATTCAAGATGTAACGATTAATACAATACATGATAAGAATAAAATTAAGAATATAATAATCATTTCTACACTGTTAATTAATTTAGTTAAATTAGTGAATGTAGAAACACTAGCTTGAACAGATGAAGGAGTATCTATTATTGAGAAGAATGTAGTTTTTCTATAAATACTACTTAATTTATTAATGATTTGTTCTACATAAAGATTTTTTTCATCAACTGTTTTTGATTTCATTTGTGTATTATAAGTTTTGAATTCTTGTGTTTCTTTGTTAGTTAAATATAAAGCATTAGCTAAAATTTCTCAATTATCATTATTTGCTTCAGCACCAACTAAATTATTAAAAATTAAATTTTTCATTACTGCTACATTATTTGATAATTCAGAAGTACCAGGATATAATCCGCTTGGTGAATATAATGCTAATTCATTTGTTAAACCAATTAGATCATCTGATGAGAACACTCCATTGAACCCACCAAATCTATTAAATTCATTGACTAACGTATAATTTTTATTTACATCAAAACTTGGATAAATTTCAGAAATAATATTATCATCAATATTTTTTGACAATTCTAATTTATTGTTTTCATTATAAGCTAAACCGATAGTTTTTTGTGCAGCAGATATTGATGTATAGAATTCTGAATCTTTTGTAGAATTTGCAAAATCTACAATTTCATATGTTCTTGTATATGCATCAAGATATTCATTATGATAATTAACACTATTTTGATTATTATCATTTGGTTTTGTAATTAAAACAGGATTGTATCTATCAACATTATTGGTTGCAAAGATTTTAATTTTATCTCCTATTTTTAAATTATATAATTCTTTAGCATATAAGTTTGGAATTAATGGGAATAAATCTTCTCTACCATTAATATATGTTTTATTAATATTAAATAACTTATGATTAATAGATTCATTACTTTCATTAACTAAATTAATGAATTTTGAATTTTCTTGAATACCAATAATATTAATATTGTTTTTGTATTGATATTTAGAATCAAATTTATCAAACAATTCACCATTATCTGGATTAATAAATGATGCATCTACATAAGTGTAAGGTTCATCATTTTTATTAAGAACTGTTAAATTATAAGAGTTTTTATAAATATAACTTTGATAATCAGGTGTTGTTAATATGTAGATAGCATAATTTAAGAATGCAGGTGTTAATGTTAGTGTTGTTAAACCAAATAGTTTGCCACTATCATTAGAGAATTCATTTCTGTATTCATTTAATATTTGATCATATACTGTAATAGTTGGTTTTTTTGATTTAAAGAATTCTTCAAATAAATGTCTTGAAATTAAAACATTTTGAGGCGTTTTTAAAACAATTTTTAAAATGTTTGGATTAGTATTGTTAAATAATAAATCTTGAATTTCAATATTTGTATCAAATACATCACCATATGTTAATAAAATTTGATTTTTTATTTGTTCGTTATCCAAATTAGATAAATTTTCATTTTTTTCTAACCTAATAATTGGATATACATTATTATCAATTTTTACATAATCTTTATCATAATCAGAATTTACTAAATAAAATTCTGTTAAGCTTTGCATGTAATTATTAGATAATGCTTTTTTAGAAATACCATCTGGACTTGTTTTAATAATTCTGTTATCTGATAATAATTTTGAATATAAATCACTCATAAATTGAGCAGATGCATTTCTTTGATTTGAAGGCAATAATGGTGAGGCAATATCAGTTCATGGATTTGTTGTACCAAGAACTTTAATATTCATTAAGAACTCTCAATTAGTAACATTGGCCATATATCTTAATTCAGAATTTTGTTTAGTCGCATCATTAGGAGAAATTAATAATAAACTAGATCATTCTTTAAATAAAGGAATGTTACTTCCTGCTGGATTAGAATAATATTTACCATATCCTTTTGTTGAGTTAGCGAAAGATGGAGGATTTAGTACATTATTTTTGTCATTTGGATTAACTATTAATTTTCCTGCATCATCAAAAGTTGTTGCAAAATATTGTCCACCATTTCTTGTTGGTGTAACTAAGTTCATTTGCATCGTTGATCTATTAGTATCAATTACTTTTGATAATGAATCCGAAAACGTCGATATAGTCGATGTAAAGAATGAAATTGTAAATATAGATAACAATAAAGTAATTGCTAAAAACATTAATTTAGTAAATGAGCCAAATGCTAAAGAAACTCTAAATTTAGTTACTACACCAAATTTAGCAAATGGTTTTTTAACTGCAATTGCTAAAGGTCCTAATTTTGCAGGTGATACATTAATACCAGAAGATACTGAAGATTTTAAATTATTAATGCCTATAATAAATGAAACAATTGATGTAACAATATAAAATGCTAAGAATACACCAATAATTATAAATACATTAAATTCACTTGTAAAAGTTTCTAATGGTCAATATGAAGAAAATAAATTAAATACATTTTCTTGAGTCAAATCAGCTAATAAATAACTAAAAATAGAAGCTAATAAACAAGGGAATAGTGGTAATAAAATTATAGGTAAAATAGCTTTAAATTTAGAAATACCTTGAGCAACTAAAATATATAATGTTTTTTTATTTTCTGAAATGAATTTATTTAAGATAATAACAACAATAAACAAAGTAATAACTGTTAAAAAAATTGATAATAATATAGTAATTGCATCAACAATTGTAACTAATTGTTCAATAAATTGAATTCTTGCTGCAGTTGGTGAGAATGTATTTGATTCATCATTAGCAGCATATGTATTTTTAGTACCGGCGGGAAAAGCTAAATATTTTTCTGCTAAAACATTCAAATCATTAATAACTTTATTGATTGCAATATTTCCTGAATATTTAATTAATATTAATGATTCTAGTGGTGCAGATTGAAAAGAATGTTGTGTTCTTTTAAAACCATTATTGTTTGTATAAATTGTTAATTCATGTTGAAAATCAACTACTGTATTTTCAAACGAAACAATTGGATAAAAGAAATCAGGTGTAATACCACCACCTACAATTAAATAATCAATACTATCTACTTTAACTTTATATGAATCAGGAATACTATTAAAATATTCATCAAATTCTTTTAAACTAATAGTATTTTTAGTATAAATTGAATCTGGATTTTGATCATTTAAATTGTTACAATTTTTTTTGAACTCATCATAACTATATACTTTTTTATTTTGATGAGTTAATATCGCTGGAGGTATAATACAAATTCTTGATGTATAATCTTCAAACCTAATAACAGGTTCTGGTGTTATTGAAATTTGTTTTGTTCCTTGAAAACTAATACTAGAACCTGAAACAATAGGAAAATTGTAATTTGAATCTGTTGGATTAAAAAATTGAGAGAAATATTTTTTAGTTGATTGAACTTCTTTTGGATCAATTGTTGAAACATCTGTATTATCATTTGAATTAATTATAGTATTTAATAAATTTGTGTATTCTTTAGTAGTATTTTCACCTTTTGCTAAAAAATAAATAATTGCTTGACGTGCTTTTAATATTTTTGCATTTTCTAAAGATAATTCACTAACTTTACCAGTTAAATTTTCTGAAAAAGTAGATTGAACAAAATTTAAAATTCCAGTAAAATCAATTGAATTAGGTAAGTGATAAAATCTTTGAATTTTATTTAAATATTCTGCTTCTAAGTATGGTAAACCGCTTTGAATAAACACTTGTAAATTATCAGTTGGTAAAGTATTTTCTGTTAATGATGGAATATATTTAATTCCATTTGTATTATATTGAGATGGATAATTTGGTTCATATCTTATAATTTTTGATTGAGCTTCTGGACTTGATTGAACTGTTAATCCTTCGAATCTACGTGCATTAATGTTTTCTTCTTTTGCTTCTGGTGATTGTAATAAATCTAATAATTCTTTTTTATTTTTATCTCCATCAGTACTAGATAAATATAGTTCATTCATTACTATATTATGTCTATTACCATTTTGCACAACACTATCATATGTTCTAGAAAAATTATTAGATAATAATCCTAATGTTAATAATGAAGACATACAAATTGAAAATAAAATAAACAATCCTGCTAGGGAAAATTTATTTTTTAATGCATATCTTAAAATGTTTTTATTAAGATTATTCATTTTTACCTCACTAAAAATTAACCATCATATATATATATATATATATATATAAATAAATAAATAAATATATTAATTAGATCTGTCTAATATACAAATCTGAATCTCACGAAGATAAGGCTCG
>CAMWRJ010000030.1 GCA_947176635.1 uncultured Mycoplasmataceae bacterium | reverse complement strand
TTAATTGGGAGCGTTTCGTGAACTGGGAAAGAAATCAACTTCCTTTTCCCAAGTCACTTTAAATTATAACAAAAATTACTTAAAAAATCTACCAATAAATTTTGATAATTAATTATCAAGATAACTGCTACATTTTATAAGTTATTAAATAACTTAAATCATTTTTTTTGCTAAATTTTTTTATTTTTTTGGATTTTTAGCGCTTTATGCGCGCGTATGCAGGTTAAGGGCGGGCTATCAGCGTCTTTTTAAAATTTTATTTAATAAAATTCAAAAACTGCTATCTCTCTTTTAGTACTGCTACATTTTTTACTCTACATTTATGTAATAAATGTAGCACAATGTATCAGTGATATTTTGGAACACCAAAATACGAAAAGCCGCCTAACCTGATTTTCAATAAATCGAAAATGTTTTGATAGTTAGAATGCATAAAAATAACAATTATTTGAGACTATATTTTTAAGTATTTCAAGCGAATAAATCTTCCCAATATTGCCAAAATATCTCTTTAAAATTTGCTGAACATATGTCTCTGTAAGTGTGGGATTTGAATCAAAATATGATCAATTTTTGATTGATTTTTCGTTATTTTTAATATATGTTTTTAGTCTTTTTACATCTTTAATCTTTTGGTTATTTGAGAAGGTTTTTTCGGATTTTTCTAACAATTTATAAATAGAATTAAATTTATTTTTTTCTAAAAAATTAATTATTTTTTTATATGTGTTTTTCTTAAATTTATTTAATTTAAGTGCTTCTTTCGTTTTTAAATTTCTATCAATTTTTCTAAAATTAAAGACTTTGTAAACATTATTAAAACAGTGAAATTTGTCCAAAATTTGCATTGAATCAGGATAATTTTTAGCTATATTTTTTATATATTTTGCTCCGTCTCCACAACAAATAATTTGATAATTTTGTTCATTAGCTAGATAATATTTATCTAGTGTATTTTTAATAATTTCATTAGTATACAAAAGGTTATTTTTATTATTGTTAACTTTAGAAGAAATACAAATTTTTATTTGATTAATAAATTTGTTATTGACTTTTCCTTGATGAATTGTGATAATTCTAAATCTATATTTATATTTTGTTCTGTTTGAAATTACATTCCTGAAAGTATCATCAATACTAATAAAAATGTTTTTAAATAATTTAGGATTAATTTCAATATTATGTTCATATTTATATAAATAATGGAATTCTTGAACATATCTTCTTACAGAGCTTTTTGATATTTTGAACCCGTCAATAATATCAGTAGCCGCTTGAAAAGATATGTTATTTTTAATAATATTTTTAGCTATATTTTTTCTTATTTTTTTATTGTAAAAATATCTCTTTTCAATTTCATATTTTTCATAAACAGGATATATATTTTTATTGTTTTTAGTGTCTCTATAATAACGAATTCTAATTTTTAATTTCATATCTTTATACAAAATGGTTCTACTCATATAACCTTTAAAAACTAAATTAGAATTATCCTTCTTATATTCATTAAAATAAAAATTTTCATCATATTCTTTAATCTTTTCTTGAATTAAACTTTTTATTTCATCATCTAACATATTAAACTCCCAACATCTACATTAAAAAATAGCGCATTGATAGCGCTATTATATTTAATTAAATTTAATTATTATGATAACTTTGAATTAATTGTGAAATTTCATCGTTATTTGAATTTATAGGTGTATCAAGTTTTGTTTTTTGTTCATTTTTCTTTTTAGTTTTTTCTATGATAAGAATGTCATTTTCATTAAAGTGTTTACTTTCTTTTATTCTTTTTAAACAATTCCCTTTATCTGCAGGACTTGTTGATTCATCGAGATATTTTTTAACATTTTCTTTATATTTATATTTTTCAATTATTGCTTCATAAGATTCTTTTAATCAAAATAATAAAGGATTAAAATAGTGTTCTTCAAATCTAAATATTCTTGTTTTATTTAGATTTTCATAGCCAATACGTTGTGTATGTAAATCTAAACATTTTCATCATGGATCAGTTTTTATTCATGACATATTTAAATTTTTATAAAATATCATTAACATGTCATTTGGATTATTTTTTATATCATCTTCGTTCAATAAATCTTTTTTATCTAAATTAGTACTTGTACTATTTTTTGTTGTTTCGTTTTGAATATTTGTTGATATTGATGTTTTGTAAATTGTATATGTACCAGCTCTTTTTTGATAGTATTGGATAGTTTTTTGATCTGTACTAGAAACATATATATGTAGTAGCATATTTTCGATAATGACATTTGCATTATCTTTTCCGTATTTGGAATCAATTTGATTGAACCCTTGAATTGCAATACAAAAGAAAATATTTCTACTACGTGATACAGTAATCATAGTTTCAAATTTAGGGATTGTAGGAATATTTCCGAATTCATCTAAGAAGAACATTAAAGGTCTTGGTAATTTTTGTTCTCTTTTTGTTGAAGCTAAACTAATATTAGCTTTATAAATTTGATCAACAAATAATGTAGCAAATTTATATAAATTTTCTTTTTCATCTGGAACAATAATAAATAAAGCAACTGGTTTTTCAGAATCAGCAATCTTATCTAATTCTATTTCATTAGTTGTTGTTATATTTTGCATTGTTGATTGTTTGTATTGTTCTAGTCCTGTGTTTATTGTAGCTACAATATTTCCTAATGTATTACCGCTATCATTTAAGAATATTGAGGCACCATTGATATAACTTTTTTTCATTTTGTATTTTATAGCTAGTTCTTCATATTTTAAATTTTGAACAAGTTTGAAACACTCTTTAATATCTTCTAAATTCGTAAGAACAGAAGCTATGGATGGTAAATTTATTTTTGAATAAGCTTCTATTATCTTTTCTTTATTAATTTCATTATATTTTTTATCATTTAGATATTTTTCTTCTATAGTTTCTAACATTAAGTAATAAATTGCCAAGAAACCAGATTTAGCAGATTCTTGTCAAAATTTTTCTTTACTATTTGGATCATTATAAAGTGCTAAACCGATATCATTTATAATTTCATCAACATTACTAATTTTAACAATTGCTTTAGCTTTTAATTCTTCTAATCTATCAATTTCTTTTTCTATTTCATTTTGAATTTCAAATAATTCATCTTTAGATAATAATTTTTTATTATTTCTTTTTTCTTTAATACTTTCAGATAAATTATTTAAATATGATAAATTTAATTCTTTTACATTTTCATTATTAATTTCAGTTCTGAAATTTTTAAAATGACTTTGTTTTTCTTCTATTTCAATTTCTAGTAATTTAGCATCAAAATAAAGTTTATTAGCTAAAAACAATGGATTTCAACAAGAAGATTTAAAAGTATCTCTTAAATTAAATATTTTTATGTCATATCCATTTTTCATTAAAAATTCAGCTTGATTATTCGCAATTTCACCTTTTGGATCGAAAATAACAAAACTAGGCTTATCAGCTAAATTTTCAATTTTTGCATTATGAGAAATTG
The DNA here is from genome assembly GCA_947176635.1 of uncultured Mycoplasmataceae bacterium. GTDB lineage: Bacteria > Bacillota_I > Bacilli_A > Mycoplasmatales > Mycoplasmoidaceae > Ureaplasma. The sequence goes on along the minus strand of CAMWRJ010000030.1, from coordinate 2,646 downwards.
ATTGTAAAATTGTCTTTTGAGTTTTACCTGATGCTGTAGCACCAATGACTAAACAATGATGACCTGTTTTAGTACAAGAACTTATTCAAGATTGAGTATTATTATTTATAAACTTACTCTTGACAACCCAACCCATTTCATTTTTATTTGATGTGAATTGTTTTTCAAATATTGATAAATCAGGACTAATTTTTTCATTAGCTAAGAAATTAGCTAAACCATAAAAATCACTATTAGCTCTTTTTATATCAGCAGCAACTTTTGGTTTCTTTCAAACATATTTATAGAAAATTAATAACATTAATTTTATTAAAATAGGCAATATAAATGTTATTAATAAAATTTCTTTTGTTTTTGTTTTATGTAGTACAAAAACCATATTAGATCATGTAACTGATTTTTGTGTTGTGAATGCAAATAAAGCCATTGATGCAAATAGTAGCATTATACTTAATAGGATTCAAATGATTAACCATAAAATTGATTTTTTAAATAATTTTTTCATTATTTACTCCATCATCTACTAGATTTGAAATATAAATGATTTGTTCGACAAACAAATACATTACTAATGCTCCTAGTATTCCACCTAGAACACCTAATACAATATTGAATAACTTTTTAGTTTTCTTTAATTTTTCTATATCACTATTTATTTTTTGATTTTTATAATAGCTATATTCTTTTAATATTTTCTTTATTTTTCTTTTTTTGAAACCGATTATAACCATAGTTATCATAATTATAATTATGAACATACCTAATATAACGGGTATTATAGTTTTATTATTTGTATTAATCATATATGAATAAAATAGACAACTAACAATTTGTTAGTTGTTTGATTGTAAACTTTTAAATTAGTTATGTAATTTAATTATATAAAAAAAAGTGATATAATTATTTTGTGTATAAAAATATTTGGATGACCGGAACTTAAAATTCCGGTTTTACTTTCACTAAAAATCTCAAATATAATAAAAAATAGTTAGTTTGAACTATAAACATGTCCCCTAATAGCGAACTAAAAAGTTTTGGAGGGTGTTAAAAAGTTGCTCCTTACTGGGCAACTTTTTAACACCCTCTATTTTGCTATTAAGGGAGCATGTTTATAAGTGATTTTAGCTATATTGTTTTTTATTAAATTATTCAATTAAATTTTCAATTTCTTTTTCTATATATTTTATAAGTTTGTGTTCTTTTTGAATTCAATAACAATTATAAGGTCTTATTTCTTTAGGCAAATTTTGAATAAATCTATAATAAAGATCATATTTTATTTTATTTTCTTCAGATTCAGAAAAATTTTTACGAGTTTCATAAAGAGTATTTCATATTTTTTCATGAACAAATTTATATTCAAATATTAAATTTTGAAATTTCATAAGTTCATTAAAATCTTTTTTAAAATTTTCAAAAGATTCTTTTAATTCTTCTTCATCATCTATTAAACAAAAAGCACGTGAATCAAAATAATCTTCTTCATCATAATAATCCAAAATATATCTTAAATATTCTAAGTCAATATTGTTCGAAGAACTGTTTGATTTATTTTTATGTTCAATAGCTTCTTTTCAAATGCATTCAGTCAGAAATAAGCGATTCACTCTTACATAAAGTTCATCAAAATGACCACGATTATATAAACTATCTAAGATTAAATTTAATTGTTCTAAATTAATTGTTTTTTTCATAATCTTCTCTCTTTCTAAAAAACAAAAAAAAGAAGCTTATGTTTGACAACAAGCTTCTTTGTAATGTATTAATTAAATAAAATTTTTTATATTAATCAGACATATACAAAAAAACTTATTGAATGTGTGTATAAAAATATTTTTTTGGATGTGTCTGTTAAAATTATATCATTTTATTGAAAAAGAAAGTCGATAAAGCTCTTGATTATTTTTATGTATGAAAATAAAAAAATAGTCAATAATAAAATCTGACTATTTTTGAATATTTGTTAATATGTTGAGCTTGTTTTCAAAAATTTATTATATACAAACAACTCTTCATAACCACAAATAGAAAATCTAATTTGTATAATTTCAGAGTCTTCATTAATATATATTATATTTAGATCAGAATAATCAAAACAATAACCTCAAGCTTTTAATTGATCGATTAATGCTTTAATATATATAATTTCTTTTGATGTGAATATTTTACCCATAAGCTTCTCTCTTTCTAAAATACAAAAAAAGAAACTTATGTTTAACAACAAGCTTCTTTGTAATGTATTAATTAAATAAAATTTTTTATATTAATCAGACATATACAAAAAAACTTATTGAATGTGTGTATAAAAATATTTTTTTGGATGTGTCTAGTAAATATTATATAAAAAAACCTAGAACATCTAAATAATTTAGTGTTCTAGGCTAAAAACTTAATCATCTACAAATATTATATTATGCTATAATTTTGTTATAGTAATTATAATACAAATTATGTAGTACAAAAGTTTTAATAAATCTTTTGGTTCTGACATAATTTTTTTATTGTAGACAATCAGTTGTTTTAGAAAAAATAAATTCATTATTTTTCCCTTCCCAATATTAACTATATGATCTTAATTTAGAACATACCTAACATAGTAATATCAGTAGCTTTTGAAATGTGTTAGGTCATTACTCAAAAGCATAC
>CAMWRJ010000029.1 GCA_947176635.1 uncultured Mycoplasmataceae bacterium | reverse complement strand
ATTTAATTCTAATTTCTAAATTTTCAATTTCTCTTTTTGTTAATTTAACATTTTTTAAAAAATCAATTTTATTTAATAAATCATAAAGTTTAATTTCAGGTCTTTTTGCATAATCATAAAGCATTGAATTTGTTTTAACTTCTTGGTTTTTTAATTGTTCAGTTTGCCCAATCGTTTTAGATTTTAAATAATCTAATATTTTTTGGTATTGTTCATTTTTATTAGTATATTTTTTTCAAATCTTTTTATTGATTAATCCTGTTTGATATCCATATTTTAATAATCTATCATCTGCATTATCATTTCTTAAAAATAAACGGTGTTCAGCACGAGAAGTTAGCAATCTATAAGGTTCACTAATACCTTTTGTTACAATATCATCAATCATTACGCCTATATAAGATTCTGTTCTTGATAAAATTAATGGTTCTTTATTTTCAATGTAATTGTGTGCATTAATACCAGCAATTAATCCTTGTGCAGCTGCTTCTTCATAACCGCTAGTTCCATTTATTTGCCCAGCAAAAAATAAACCTTGAATATCTTTAGACATTAATGTTAAATTAATACACATTGGATTGATTGCATCATATTCGATTGCATATGCGTATTTTTTAACAACACAATCTTTTAATCCTGGTAAGGTTCTTAACATTTTATCTTGAATATCAATTGGCATTGATGTTGAAAAACCAGCAAGATAAATAGTATCTAAACTTTTTGATTCTGGTTCAACAAAAATTTGATGTCTTGGTTTATCTGGGAATTTTACAATTTTATCTTCAATTGACGGACAATATCTAGGTCCTATACCATTAATAATTCCACCATACATTGCTGATTTATCTAAATTTTCATTAATTAATTGATGAGTTTCAGGTGTTGTGTGTAAAATGTAACATGGTAATTGTTTATCGAAATCTAAATAATTTTCTTCAAATAAACTAAAACATAATTTATCATTTGTTCCTGGTTCTAATTCTAATACTGAATAATCTATTGAATCTTTTAAAATTCTTGCAGGTGTACCAGTTTTTAAACGAATTAAATCTAAACCTAATTTTTTTAAATTTTCTGATAAATGACTTGAAAATTCTAAACCATCAGGCCCTTCTTTTTTTGAATCATTACCTTTATGTGTTATTGAATTTAAATAAGTTCCTGTTGTTATTACAACTGTTTTAGCTTGATAAATATCTTTTTTTGTTTTAATTCCAATTACTTTATTATTTTCTGCTAAAATTTCACATACTTCATCAATCACTAAATCTAATTTTTTTTGTTTTTTTATTTGATTTAAAAATCATTTTGAATATTCAACTTTATCAATTTGTGCTCTTAATGCTCAAACACCAGGACCTTTAGATAAATTTAAAATTTTCATTTGTAATTGATTAGCATCAGCTGCTTTTGCTTGCATTCCTCCCAATGCATCAATTTCACGTGTAACTATACCTTTTGCAGGTCCACCAATTGATGGATTACATGGCATCATTCCAACTGATTTTTTATTTAAACTAAAAAGCGCTGTTTTTTTATTTAATTTTGCTAAAGCGAAAGCCGCTTCTAATCCAGCGTGCCCTGCTCCTACTACTATTGCATCATATTTTTTCATAACTATAATAATTTTATGAAAAAATGATTATTTTGAGAAATCAAAAAATAAAAAATGTTAAAATAATTTATATTAGTCAAAATGATTTCAAATCAAGAAGGGTTATAATAATGGATGAAGAGTGTAAAAAAACCAATATCAAAAATAGCTCAACTTGAACAAATACTATCTAGATCTTTTGAAAGTAAAAATATCGAGTTTGCTAAAAAAATTGTTAAAAAACAAAAAATAGATGTAATAAGTGATGTTTTAGATTTATCATTAAACACTAACTTATCAATTTTTGTTTTGATGTTATTAGATAAAAATAAAATAAGAGTTGTTTTTCAAAGTTTATATCCTAAATTACAATTAGGAATACTTGAAGAAGCTACAAATAGTCAATTAAAAATAATTATTAATTCTTTATTCCCAGATGAAGTTGTTGATATTATTAAAGACTGTAATGAAGACTGATTAAAAAGAAAAATAATTATTTCATTAAATTCTCAAACAAGACAACAAATTAAAGAAATTTCATCATTTAATGAAGGTGAAGCAGGTTCAATTATGAACCCTGAATTTTTTAATTTAAATTCTGAATGAACTATTAGTAAATGTATTTCTGAATATCGTAAAAATTATGATGAATTTGAAAAAAATACAACATTTTATGTAACTAGTTTAAATAATAAATTATTAGGTAATGTTTCATTACAAGATTTAATTTTTTGTGAAAACCAATCAACACAAGTACAATCAATAATGAATGAAGATATATTATTTGTAAATCCTGATGATTCAACAGAAAAAATTGTTGATATATTTCAAGATTATTCAGTAAACACATTAGCTGTTGTAAATGATAATCAAATTCTTGTAGGGGTAATTAACTACAATGATATTTTACCTGCTTTAGAAGATGAAGTAACTGAAGATATCTATAACATGTATGGTATTACAGAATTAAAAAATTCTTATATGAAATCTTCAATTTGATCAATTGTTAAATCAAGAATTTTTTGATTAGTGATTTTAATGGTTTCAGCAACATTAACAAGTTTTGTTATTGAACAATTTCAAATTTGAGGTGATAGTGTAACAAAAATTGTTTCTTCTTCAAGTTTATCTTCAGTTTTATTAATTCCAATTCTTCCAGTCATAACAGGTACTAGTGGTAATGCTGGTAGTCAGTCTGTCGCTTCTGTTGTGCGTTCATTATCAATTGGTGAAGTTACAAAAAAAGAATATAGTAAAGTTATTTTTAAAGAGTTTTTAGTTGGTGTTGTAACTGGTGGATTATTAATGTTAATAAATTTTATTAGATTATTAATTTTCTTTGCAATACCAGGAATTGGTGATATACCAAAAGATACATTTAAACCACCTTTTTCAAATCCATATACAATTTGTGTAATAATTGCAGCAGCTACATCAGTAGCTTTATGATTAGCAATTATTTTATCTAAAACATTAGGTGCAGTTTTACCATTACTTGCAACTAAATTAGGAAAAGACCCAACTGTAATGTCTGCTCCTTTAATTGCTACATTATTAGATGTTTCATCAACAGCTTTATTATTCAGTATCGGAATTGGTTCATTATTACCTGTTATGCAATTTATGATTAGTTAGGAATTAAATTATGAAAAAGAAATTTGAATTAGTTTCAAAAATGACTCCTAGTGGTGATCAAGGAGAAGCAATTAAACAATTATCAAATAATATTAATAATAATGTTAAATCACAAGTTTTACTTGGTGCTACAGGTACTGGTAAAACTTTTACTATTGCTAATGTTATTCAAAAAACACAAAAAAAGACTTTAGTAATGGCTCATAATAAAACTTTAGCAGCACAATTATATATGGAATTAAAAGAATTTTTCCCAAATAATAAAGTTGAATTCTTTATTTCTTATTTCGATTATTATCAACCAGAAGCTTATGTTGCATCAAAAGATTTATATATTGAAAAAAGTTCATTAACTAATAAAGAAATTGAAAAAATGAGAATATCAACTTTAAACTCATTAGCAACAGCTGATGATGTTATTGTTGTTGCATCAGTTGCTGCAATTTATGCATCAGTTTCTAAAAGTGATTTCTTAGAATTTAGTTTTAATATTGAAAAAAATCAAATTATTTCTCCTAAAAAAATTAGAGAAAAACTTGTAATGCTAAACTATACAAATAATGATGTTAATTTAAAAAGTGGAACATTTAGAAATAAAGGAGACGTATTAGATATTGCTCCTGGATATGATGATTCTTACTTTATTAGAATTAGTTTTTTTGGAGATGAAATTGAAAAAATTTTAAAAGTTGATTCTTTAAATTTACACATTATTGAAGAATTACAAAGTTTTAATATTACATCAGCTAATGAATATGTTATTAATAGAAATAAATTAGATGAAGCAATTGAAGAAATTAATAAAGAAAAAGAAGAAAGATCTAAATATTTTTATAAACAAAATAAATTTGTAGAAGCTCAAAGAATAGAACAAAGAACAAATTATGATATAGAAGCTATTAAAGAATTTGGTTATTGTGCAGGAATTGAAAATTATTCTAGATTTTTAGAACATAGACCAGCTGGGTCTACTCCATATACAATTTTTGACTTTTTTGATAACAAAGATGGTTGATTATTAATTATGGATGAGTCTCATATTAGTGTCCCACAAATCAGAGGGATGTATAATACAGACAGATCAAGAAAAGAATCATTAGTTAATTATGGTTTTAGATTACCTAGTGCATTAGACAATAGACCTTTAATGTTTGATGAATTTTTAGATAAAATTTCTCATTCTATTTTTGTTTCAGCAACACCAAATGACTGAGAAATCAAATATTCTAATGATATTATTGTAGAACAAATTGTAAGACCAACTGGTCTTTTAGATCCAATTGTTGAATTAAAATCAGCAACAAATCAAGTAGATGACATTTTAATCCAAATTAATAAACAAATTGAGAAAAAAGAAAGAACTTTTATCAACGTAATGACTATTAAAATGGCTGAAGAATTATCAAAATATTTACAAGAAAAACAAATCAAAGCTGCATACATGCATAATGAACTTAAAACATTAGAACGTACTAAAGTTATTAATGATTTAAGAAAAGGTATCTATGATGTTGTTATTGGTATTAACTTATTAAGAGAAGGATTAGATGTTCCTGAAGTTAGTTTAGTTTTAATTTTAGATGCTGACAAACCTGGATTTTTCAGAAGTGAAAAATCATTAATTCAAATTATTGGACGTGCTGCTCGTAATGCAAATGGTAAAGTAATAATGTATGGTGATGAAATAACAGAAGCAATGAAAATTGCTATTACTGAAACAGCAAGAAGAAGACAAATTCAAGAATCTTATAATTTAAAACATAATATTATTCCTCAAACAATTATTAAGCCTATTAGAGAAGAATTTAATAATTCAAATTTTAAAGAAATTTTAGAAGCTAAAAATCCAGATAAAGAAAACATCCAAAAAACTATTAGACAATTAAAGAAACAAATGCTAGATTATGCTAAAGATCAAGAATATGAAAAAGCTGCAGAAGTTAGAGATGTAATTTTTGATTTAGAAATTAAATTAGAACAATTAAAGAAATAAATTGTTTAAACGTAAAAAAATACTAATTGCTTAACATTAATATAGCAATTAGTATTTTAATTTACAGTCGTTACTTATATAATAACTAATTTAAAATAACAGTACCAGTAAATACTTTTTTTACTAAATTTTGAACATTAGTGCTATTAACATATATTACTAAATTAGGTAGTGCTCCTCCACCAGTGTTAAAAGCATTTGTTCCAATACTTGTTACTGAATTTGGTATTCTAATTTCTCTTAAATTTTTACAATCATAAAAAGCATATGTTCCTATTGTTTGTAAATTATTATTTAAATTAACAGTTTCTAGTGATGTACATCTTTCAAATGCCCCTTTATCAATTATTCTTAAGCTATTTGGTAGATTAATACTCACTAAACCTGAACAATCTAAAAAAGATGCTCAATTTAATCCAACAATTCCTTCTGGAATATTAATGGTTTTTAACTGTCTACAACCTAAAAATGCAAAATTACCAATATTTCCAGACATTTGTTTTGGAAGAATTATATTAGATAATGAACTACATGCACCAAATAAATATTCACGATCTAAACTTATAACTGTGTCGGGAATTGCTAAATTATTTAATTTTTCACAACTATAGAAAGTTCTTCAGCCAATTTCTACTAAATTATAAGGTAAAATTACAGTTTCTAATTTTCTACAATTACAAAATAAACTATTATTATAACTACCATCTCCTCTAGGTAGATGAGTTATATTAGACAACGACATATCTATACTTGTAAAATTACAATCTACAAAAGCATTTGTAGTAAGAGCATTAGCTCTTTTTGGTAAAACAAGATTATTTTGTTGTCTTCCTAAACTTGTTAAACCTGTAATTGTATTTCCGCTTCATGTAAAACAAGATTCTGATGAAGCTATTGGCGTTGGTAATAATGTAATATTTAATAAAGAAATAAAATCTGATTGAATATCAATATTACTTATAGAATCAGATGCAAATTTATAATATTCAAGACTTGATTTTAATTCTATTCTTAAAGAATTATTCACAAATCTTGGAGTTGAAATATATTCTTCTAATTTTTTATTATCAGTTGTTTGAAGATTTTTAATAAAGTTAAAAATATATTTAGAAATTAAAATATCTATAC
>CAMWRJ010000028.1 GCA_947176635.1 uncultured Mycoplasmataceae bacterium | reverse complement strand
TCATTAGGTTTTAATAAAAATAAAGTTCATTCAATAATTAATCATGATTATGAAATATTTAAAAATAGAGAAATGGATTTTGTAATTAGAAAATTTGTGGAGTTATTAAAAAATGAATCTTAAACATTATAGACCTACTAATTTAAATGAATTTATTGGCCAAGAAGATATTAAATTCAATTTAAATATTTATTTAAATGCATCATTATCTTCAAAAACAACATTAGATCATATTTTAATTAATGGACCAAGTGGAGTGGGTAAAACATCATTAGCTATTATTGTTTCAAATGCTTTAAATGCAAATATCAGTTTTATTCAAGGAAGTCATTTAAAAAAGATTTCAGATTTATTAAATGTGTTTTCTCTATTAAATAAAAATGACATTATATTTATTGATGAGTGTCATATGATTGATAAAACAATATTTGAATTACTTTATACAATAATGGAAGATTTTGTAATTGATATTCCAATTGGTCCAGATAATAATCAAAAAATTAACAGATTAAAATTACCAAAATTCACTTTAATTTGTGCAACTAATTTTTTAAATAAATTACCTAATTCATTTATAGATAGATTTCCTATACAATTCTATTTGAATTGATACAATGAACAAGACATATACAACATATTAAAACAAATATTAGATAAAGAAAACATTAGCATTGAAAATGAACATTTAAAATATTTAGCGTCCATCTCTAAAAATAATCCTAGAAATGCAATAAATTTATTAAAAAGATATTTAGATTTTTTTAATACTGATGAAATTAAAAATAACAATATTGAAAATATTTTTAATAAGATAGGTGTTTTTGCTGGTGGATTAACTAAATTAGATATTGATTATTTAAAAATTATAAATAGTCATAAAAATATTTCATTACAAGGAATTTCTCAAAATTTATCTCTAGATAAAGCTAGTATTGAAAATAAAATAGAAAATTATTTAATTAAAAATAACTTCATTAATATTAATTCTAAAGGAAGAAGTTTAACTAGCATTGGAATAGCATATTTAGAAAAATTAAACATTAAATAAAATTTCTTGTTTATCTATCGCACTAGAAAATGTAATACCAATATAATTTACATTAAAGTTTTTTCATTTTTTATTAAATAACTGCATTAAATTTTGATGTCAAGTTTTAGTGTAATCAATTTGCGCGCTAATTCTTGATATTTTTTTATCAATACGATAATAAATGGAAATAGTTTGATATTCAAAATTTAACTTATCTATTTTGATAATTAAATCATTTAATAAAGATATTAAAATCGATTCAATAACTTCTGTATTACTTTCATTTTGAGAAAAATCATGAGCTTTAGAAATTGAATTTGGTTTATTTAAATTACTAGTAATTTGTTCATCATTAGTATGAAATAAAAAATAAATCTTATCATAAATACTTTTAGAAATAATTTCTTGAATTATTTTTTTATTATTGATATTAAAAAAATCTTTAATAACAAAAATATTATTGTCTTTTAATTGTTTTATTTTATCATTCGCAATATATAACATATTATCAATTTTAATATTGTCAATATTAACATCTTTATCACTTAAAAAACCATTAGGTTTTGAATTATCTGATAATAATTTAGCAATGTATTTATTTTTTGCTATACCAATAGATACATTTAATCAAAATTCTTTTTTGATTTTATATTTAAGATCTGATGCAAACAATCTTTCATTATAATTAAATTTTTCTAATAATTCAGTTACATCAACATAACATTCATCTACTGAAGCAATTTCCATATTTTTTTTAAGATAAAAATCAATGAATTTAAAAAATTTATTTGATGTTTCTTTATAAAAATTCATATCAGCTTTTAAGCAAAGTAATGAAGGACATAATTCTTTTGCTTTTGAAATGTTCATTGCTGCTTTTACACCATATTGTCTTGCTAAATAATTTGCAGATGAAATAATACCATTATTAACTTTCACAGCTACAGCTAATGGCTTATTTTCTAATTCTTTATTTTTGATTATTTCAGCTGATGAGAAAAAAGCATCAATATCAATATGCATTATTCTTTTCATTTTATATTTTTTTAAATAAACCTAAATATTCAATATTTTGTGTTTTAGCACCTTTTATATTACTTTCAATATATTCTATTAATTTAATATTATTTTCTAAAGCATAAGTCTTTACATTATTAATTGCTTTTAAACGATCTTTTTCATTTTTTACACATCAATTATTATCTTTAATAATTTGTGAATTTAATTCAAATTGCGGTTTTATTAAAAAGATCATAACTGTATCATTGTCTATTAAATTAATAATATTTTTAAATACATGCTTTAAACTAATAAAACTAACATCACAAGTAATAATATCTATTTTATTAAATTTTATTTGATTTATATCTTTAATATTAGTATTTTCAATATTTGCTACTTTAATATTATCTTTTAATGATGAATCTAATTGATCTACACCAACATCTAATGCATAAACAAATTTAGCTTCATTTTGTAATGCACAATCAACAAAACCTCCAGTTGATGCTCCAATATCTAAAACTATTTTGTCTTTAAAATTAATTTTAAAATATTCAATAGCTTGTTCTAATTTATAACCAGCTCTAGAAACATATTTTCATTCATTAATTAATTCTATTTTGTCATTATTATTAACATCAAAATTTGGTTTAGTAATAACCTTATTATTAACTTTAACTAAATTTTTTTTAATCATTTCTTGAGCCTGATTTCTGCTTTTTGCAAAATTATTTTCAAATAAATATATATCTAATCTCATAAGTTATCCATTAAATTAAAAATACACCATTAGGTGTATTTATTATATATAAATTAATCTAATTCAATATTTTTAAATATTTCTTCTAATTCTTTATCAGGAATTGTAATTTCTTGTTTTTTAGGTTTTAGTGGACGTCTATTAATTGTGTCTTCTTTTCTATTTTTCAAGAAAATTGATTGCTGTCTTCTAATTTCTTCTTGTTGTTTTTGTAATTCTTTAATTTTATTTCTAATTTCATTATTAGATTTCATTCTTTCTTGAAATTCTTCTTCTGAAATTAATTGTTTTTCTTCTTCAGTTATTTCTTTTAAATTACTTAATAATTCTTCTTCTTCAGCAATTATTTTTCTTTTCTTTTCTTTATTTGCTTTCTTTTCTTTTTGAATTTTCTTTAAATCTTCAAAGAAAGCTTTAAGAATTTGGTGTTTTTCTTTAATTTTTTGAATGTTTAATAAATTAGATTGTAACATTCCTAAAACTATAAAAGTTATAAAGTATAAAGAAATTAAAATGCTAAATAATACAATTATGAAATATCAACCTATTGATTTTACTATAGATTTATTTTCAAATGAATACATTAAAGAATAGTATGAACTACTTGAATTTATACCAAAAGGTGGAATAAATAAATTTAGCATCATAACTAACATTATTGCTAAATATAAAGCAAAAAATGTATAAAATGAAATGTTTGCGCTTTTCTTTAATTTATTAAAATAAAAATCTTTATATTTATTCTTTTTTCTTAATACAATTGCAGCAATATTTAAAGATAATACAATTGCACTAAAAACTAAATTAACATAACCTAATGCAGTTAATGTGAATATTGATGATGGTGTTTCTTTATAAAAGATCTGTGTTACATTACCAATTCCTAAAGTAGAAGAGAAAATTGGTAACATACAAAGAATAAATAATCAAATACCGAAAAATAAATCTATAAATAATGTTGATAAAATAACTGATCTTGTTGGATCTTTTTTAACTTTAACTTCTTCTTTAAACAAAGATGATAATGGTTTTGTAGTTCTTAATTCACTTGTAGTTCATTCATTATTATTTTGTTCAATGCTAATTTGATTTTCATCAATTCAATCTTGTTGATTTCTTTCAATGTTATTTAATTCATAAACAATGTTTTTTGCTTGCTCATCTAAATCTTGTTTTGAATCAAAAACTTCATTCATTGTATTAGGATCATCAATTTGTTCTTGATTTGGATCAATTACTTTTAAAGAATCTTCATCCAAATTTAAGTTTGTTTTTCTAGACATCTTAACACCTTTCTAAAATTAAATAAAAGCCAATAATTTTAATTTTAACATTTTAATTTTTTATTTCTTTATTTAAATATATAAAAATTAAATTAATTTAAAAATAATTTTTTTAATTGTTTCATTTTGAGAAAGAAATTTCTTTTCATATTCTGTTTGAATATTGTTTTTGTTAAATTCATTTTCTAAATCTGAATAGATATCATTGCTAAAATAAATAATTTCATTTTTAATAGAAGTTTCATTTAAATTTTTTAATGTTCATTCATATAATTTTGTATTATCTGTTTTAAATTCAATCAATGCATTTGGTTTTAAAATTTCTTTATAAACTTTTAAAAAATTATCTGATGTTAATCTTCTTTTTGCATGACATGCTTTTGGTCATGGATCTGAAAAATTTAAATATAATTTATCAATTGAATGTTTTAAAAAAATATCTGTTAAAACTATTGCATCATTAGAAATTAATTTTAAATTGTTTAAATGTTCTAATTTTGATAACTTATTTAAAACTTTTAAAGAAATAGTTGCACATTTTTCAACACCAATAAAATTAATGTTTGGATTTTGTAAAGCTTTATTAATAATAAAATCACCTTTACCATAACCAATTTCTAATTTCAATGGTTTGTTGTCATTAAAATATTGTTTATTATCAAATGATTGAATAAAATATTCAGTGTTATTTTGAATAATTTCTGTATCATTTTTCTTTCTTCTAATTCTGCCCATCTTTATTCCTTATAATCCTTTAATAAGTTTAAATAATCTAATTGTTTAATTACTTCATAACTTGCAATAGCTACTGTATTAGCTAAATTTATGCTTACAATATTTTGTTTCATTGGAATTCTAATTCATTGTTGTTTATCAAATTTATTTAATATATCATTAGCTATTCCTGATGATTCTTTTCCAAACATTAAATAAATATTCTGATTTTTATAAATCGATTCATATTTAATTTGATCTGGTGATCTTGTACCTTTTTTAGTGAATAAAAAAATATTATTATTTACATTATTTTTATTACAAAAATCATTGAAATCATCATATTGAAAAATATTGTTTTCATTAAAATGATTTGTACATGAACGTAAAATATTTTTAGAATTCAAGAAAAAACCATATGGTCTAATTAGATGTAGTTTAAAATCAAAACTTTCACATGTTCTAATAATATTTCCTGTATTTTCTGGAATTTCAGGTTCAAATAAAACAATATTTAAACTATTTTTTTGCATCAATAATCTCCTCAGGTTTTATATTAAAAACACTTATTAAATATTCTATTACATCATTTGTTGTTTTTGTTAATGTAGATGCTCCAGAGGTAATTGCAATTGATTTGACATTTTTGAATCAATCTAAATTGATTTCCCTAACATTAGCTATTAAATATGCATTTCTAAATTTAGATTTTGCAATCTTACATAATGATTTCGAATTATTTGATCTTTGATCACCAACTACTAAAACTAAATCAACATTATAATCTAAATTAATTAAAGCTTCTTGTCTAATTTGTGTAGCATTACAAATATCATTATTCAAAATATAATTTTTACAATTTTCTTTAATGTATTTATAAAAATCATATAAATCATAAATTGATAATGTACTTTGATTAAAAAAACTAATTTTTTTATCTTTATTTTTTAAACAAAATTCACTTAATTCTTCTAAATTTGTAATTAAACTAATTTTTTCTGAAATAGCAACACAAGCGCTAGTTTCTGGATGATTTTTTTTACCAATAAAACCAATTGTTAAATCTTGTGCAATTGCTTCTTTTAATTTATAATGAGTTGAATAAACATATTTACAAGTAGTGTCAATATATTTAATTTTTTTATTTTCTAATAATTCAATTGTTTTTCAATCAGTACCATGAGCACTTAATATTACAACATCATCATCTTTAAATTTTGTATTTTTAATTAATTCATATCTAGTTGCTTTAGTATCATCTAATAAAAAAAGATGATCAGATAATAAAGTATTTAAAAATTCTTTATTATGAACAAATCATCCTAATAAATAAATATTAGAGTTTGGATAATCTCTTTTAGCATCTAAAATTAATTTTCATGAATGAATTACTCCGTCACAAAAACCACGAGGTGTAATCTTAATTAATTTCATTTTTTAATTGTTTTAATTGAACTTCAATAGAATCTAATTGTGTTTTATATTTAATTAATTTTTCTTTTTCAGATTCAATTTTTTCAACTGAAGCCTTTTTAATAAATTCTGAATTATCTAAAATCTTTTTAGCACGATTGTATTCAAATTC
>CAMWRJ010000027.1 GCA_947176635.1 uncultured Mycoplasmataceae bacterium | reverse complement strand
CATTAGAATTTTTAAAATCTTCTATTGTTTGTTTAATAATTAATTCTTTCTCATTTTCTAAAATATTAATTTTATTTTGCAATTCTTTTTCATTTAATTGCAAATTGTTAATAATTTCTATTTTTTGATTAAGCTCTGCTTGATATTTTTTATATTCTTCTGATTCTTTAAACTCATTAATAATTTTAACTTTATATTTTATATTGATTTCTTTATCAATATATTTATCAAATGCAGTTAATTCACTTAATTGAATTTGATCGCCAGCTTTCGCGTCAGTTTCTAAAGTAATTGCTTCATTTTTATCATCAAAATAAGCTTTAATATTTTTAGACATTATTTTTTACCTTTAATATCTAATAAATGTCCCATTTTTTCTTGTTTTGTTAATAAATATTTTTCATCATATTTGTTTGGTTTTATTTTAATTTGTTCTCTTTCAGCAACATTCATTCCATAATTTGTAATTTTTTCAATTTTATCAGGATTATTAGTTAATAATTTTATTGATGAAACACCTAAGTATTTTAAAATTTGGCTTGCTACATAATAATCTCTATCATCAGCTTTTAATCCTAAAGCTAAATTTGCATCAACAGTATCTAATCCTTTATCTTGTAATTCATATGCTCTTAATTTATTAACTAGACCTATATTACGACCTTCTTGTCTTAAATAAATTAAAATTCCATTATTTTCTTGAATTTTTTGCATTGCATAATGTAATTGTGGTCCGCAATCACATTTCATTGATGAAAATGCATCTCCAGTTAAACATTCAGAATGAACTCTTGTTAGAACTTTTTCTTTATTTTTTACATCACCTTTTACTAATGCTAAATGGTGTTCTTTTGTAACTTTATCAATAAAACAATAAAGATCGAATTCACCAAATTCAGTAGGCAACTTAACTTTAGAAGATAATTCCAATAAATTTTCATTTGTTTTTCTGTATTCTTGAATTTGTTTAATTGTAATATAAACTAAATTATGTTTTTTAGCAAAATCAGATAATTGATTAACTCTACACATTGTTCCATCTGGATTCATTATTTCAACACATAACCCACATTCTTCAAGTCCTGCTAATTTCATTAAATCAACAGTCGCTTCAGTATGACCATTTCTTTCTAATACACCGTTTTCTCTAGCAATTAATGGAAACATATGTCCAGGTCTTTTAAAATCAATACCTTTTGAATTTGGATCTGCACATTTATTAGCAGTTAATGCTCTTTCATGAGCTGATATTCCTGTTGTAGTATCAATATGGTCAATAGAAATTCCAAATGGTGTTTGGTGAGAATCTTTATTGTTTCAAACCATATAATCAATATTTAATCTTTCAGCAATTTCTTTTGACATAGGAGTGCAAATTAAACCTCTTGCATGAGTAGCCATGAAATTAATTGTTTCAGGTGTTGCTAAACTTGCTGAAGCAATTAAATCTCCTTCATTTTCTCTATCTTCGTCATCTGCAACGACAATCATTTTACCTTGTTTAATAGCTTCTAAAGCTTCTTTTATTGTATTTGTTTTCATAAGTAATTATTCCTTTTTAAAATATATTAAATATATTTTACAACATTCATAAAGTAATAAATAAAAAATATCACAAAATTAATTGTGATATTTAATTTTTAAATGGTGCGCCTGAAGAGAGTCGAACTCCCACTCTGTAAAGAACTAGATCCTAAGTCTAGCGCGTCTGCCAATTCCGCCACAAGCGCATAGAAAAGTCGGTAAGCACCGACTAACTTCAAGCTAATATCTTAATGGTGCCGACTATAGGAATTGAACCCACAACCTACTGATTACAAGTCAGTTGCTCTGCCTATTGAGCTAAGTCGGCATGGTGGAGTGTGAGGGGCTCGAACCCCCGACCCTATGCTTGTAAGGCATATGCTCTCCCAACTGAGCTAACACTCCATAAACAACAAAAGTTGTTTTAGTTTCAAAATGGTGACTCGTACGGGATTCAAACCCGTGAATGCACGCGTGAAAGGCGTGTGTGTTAAGTCACTTCACCAACGAGCCATATGGCGGCCACTGTAAGGATCGAACTTACGACCAACCGGTTAACAGCCGGTTGCTCTACCGCTGAGCTAAGTGGCCATATGTATTTGATATATACCAAGTATAAGTATATCAAATTTTTTTAAATTTAAAAATTTTTTTAATAAATTTTTAAATTAAGAAGCTTAATAATGGTGCTTCATGAGGGATTCGAACCCCCGACCCATTGATTAAGAGTCAATTGCTCTACCAACTGAGCTAATGAAGCATAATGGCGGCCACTGTAAGGATCGAACTTACGACCAACCGGTTAACAGCCGGTTGCTCTACCGCTGAGCTAAGTGGCCAAATCACAATTATAATTATAACATTTTTATAAAATTTGAATAATTTTTTTATCATTAATTGTGATTTTTTATAAAAAAATACAATAAATCTTTATTAAATAATTAATTGTATATTAATAAGAATATATTTATTAAAAAATTACTAGTCATAAGACCAGTAATTTCATATTTAATTAGAATTATTTTTCTAAAATTGTAGCAATTTTTTGATCAATTAATAACATATCATTTGATTGTTCAAATAATTCAGAAATGAATAATACTTCATTAAAATCTTTTAAACCATCTCTTACAAATCATTGAATAAATTCAAACGCTTCAAAATCTTTTTCAGATAAAGCAATTTCAGCAAATTTGTTAACTTCTTCAATTACAGCTTTTTCATGTTTAATCATTTCAGCAATAATTTCTTTTGGAGAAGAACCATTTTTAAAATTGCAAATATTAACTTCTTTTAACATATCTAATTCATAATTAGCACTTAACATAAAATCAATAATTTTATCTTTATGAATGCCTAATTTATCATTAGCTAAATCTTTAATATAATCAGCTAAATTAGTTAATGGAGTTTTTGAAATTTCAAAAAAGAATTTTGTATAAAGTGTTCCTAATGAAATGTTAGTTTTAAAATGATTATTTAATAATTCTTGAATTTTTTTCGATTTCATATTTTTATTATTCCTTTTTCTTATTTATTTTTAGCAAAGTTATAGAATGTGTTTAAAATAATTCCAGTTGCTAAATTATTTTTAGTTGCAGTAGCTGCAACATCAAAATGAGCATATGGTAAATCTTCAGTAAATTCTTTTAAGAAACATGCAGCTCTACTTGAACCACCTCTTGGATCAGAAACTGAGTTTACAATGTCAGCTACATTAGAATTTAACATTTCAATGAAGTCTTTGTGGAATGGCATTCTTCATACTAATTCACCTGCATCTTCAGCTGCATGGCTAATTTTTTCTCACATTTCATCTGAGTTAGTTCATAATCCACTATAAGTATCACCTAAACTGTAAATCATTGCTCCTGTTAATGTAGCAATATCAAATATTCTACTTGCTTTTAAGTCTTTTGCAGTATATGTTAATGCATCAGCTAAAATTAATCTACCTTCTGCATCTGTGTTGTCGATTTCAACGCTTTTACCAGAATAAGAAATAATTACATCATCTGGTCTTTGTGCTTCAGTATCACATAAATTTATTACTAAAGGACAAACTGCAACATAATTACCTTTAACTTTATTTTTTGCTAAAGATAATAATGTCATTGATACAATTGCAGCACCTGACATGTCATATTTCATTCATCTCATGTGTCCACCAACTTTAATGTTTAATCCACCAGTATCAAAACATACACCTTTTCCTACAAATGCTGTCAAATCATTTGATTTAGGTTCTGATTTGTATGTAATAGTTAATAATCTTGGTTGATCATTATCTTTTTCAGCAGCTTGACCAACACCTACTAATAAATTGAATCCTTTTGCTTCTAATTCTTTTCTTTCAATAACATTGAATTCAACATTATTTACACCATTTTCAGCAAAGATTTTTTTAACTTCTTGAACAAAAGTTCCTGGAACCATTTCATTAGATGGCATATCTTGTAATCTTCTAGCTAAAGTTTGCGCTTGAGCTACAACTAATCTTTCTTCAATTAATTTTTCAAATTTTGAATCAACAATTAAATTAACATTAGCAGCAGTTGCTTTTTTTATTTTTTTACTATAAGGAGTAACTGTTGCATATTCAGTTGCAATTGTTACAATTTCAACAATTTGTTCTTTTCTTTTATTGTTAGTAGCTTTAAAAAATGAATTTAAATCAATGTTAATATTTAAAATATTAAATTTTTTAGTATCATTTTTTAAAAAATTTACTATAGCTCTAAATAATTCATTAGTTTCAAATTTTTCTGATAGTACAATTTCATATTCAGTTAATGATTTTTGGTAAGTTGAATATAAAGCTTTTACATCACCACATTTGTTTTTATTTGTTTCAGCATAAGGAACTGCAACAAGAGTGCATTCTAATGCTTCTTTATTAATAGTCATTTTCTTACCTTTCTATATTTTTTAAAAATGTTTTATATTAAATTATAATACTATATTAATAAAATTACTAATATAATATATTAATAATAATCTTGTTTATTGGAGACTTCATTATGGTTAAGATTTTATTTAGTGAGTTTTATGATATTCAAAAAGAATTGAATGAAAAAATATTTCGTTGTCGTAATATTAATTTTGAAGAAATTAAAAATAAAGCGCATTTAGCTTTATTAACTGAACTTATGGAATTATGCAACGAAACACGGTGTTTCAATTATTGATCTAAAAAACAAAGAAGTGCTGATGAAATCATTTTAGAAGAATTTGCTGATGTTATTTGTTTTGCATTAAGTGAATATATATATTATGGTTTAAAAAAAGATACAGTTATTGAATTTGAAAAACTAGAAATTTCTAACAATGATCAAATTGTTAATCAATTTTTAAAATTAGTTTCAATATATAACAAAATCAATAATAATGAAACTGTTTCTGAATTCATGAAAGAACTTTTTAAATTAGGTTATATGTTAGGTTATGATTTTAATCAAATTTTAGATGCATATAAGAAAAAATGTATAAAAAATCATGGTGTACAAGATAATTGATAAATTTTAAAAGAGGTATTAAATTATGAAAAAAATTATTATAGAACTTGAAGATAGTGTTTACAAAAAATTACAAGAAATGACACTAGAAATTAAAAAAAGATTTAAAGATGTTGAAATTACTCCCGAAATGCTTGCAACTGAATTGATTGTTGAAAGTGTAACTATGGATGAAAAATTAAAAACTGCTCGTGACAATATGGCAGGTATGTTAGGTGATTTTAGTTCAATGAACACTGATGAAATGTTAAATAATTTATTAAGTAGTTTCACAAATTTAAATAACAATTTTAAAGATAAAACAAATCAAGAAAAAAATAAAGAAAATGAAACAAAAAAACAAACAAAAACATCAAATGATAAAAAAGATATTTATGATGAAGATGAAGATGAATTTAAGTCTTAATTATGAAATTATACGATTCATTAACAACTAAATTAATAGAATTTGACACTAAAAAGGTGTCAATTTATAATTGTGGTCCAACTGTTTATAATCATATACATATAGGTAATGCCAGACCACTAGTAATTTTTGATGTTTTATATAGATATTTAAAATTTAAAAAATCAGATGTAAAATATGTTTTAAATATTACTGATATTGATGACAAAATTATTAATAAAGCAATTGAACAAAATAAAACAGAATCTGAAATTAGTGAATATTATTATGAATCTTATTTAAAAATTAAAAAAGATTTAAATACATTAGAAATGATTAATCCAAAAGTTAGTGATAATATTCAAGAAATCATTCATTATATTGATAAATTAGTAAAAAATGGATTTGCTTATATTCATGATAATAATGTTTATTTTGACACAACAAAAATAAAAGAATATGGTGAATTATCAAAAAATAAAATTGAAGATTTAGTGCCTGGATCTAGAATTAAATTATCTGATTCTAAACATTCAGAATTCGATTTTGTTTTATGAAAAAAAACAGACAAGGGAATTAAATGAGATTCCCCTTGAGGAGTAGGCCGTCCAGGTTGACATACAGAATGTTCTTGTTTAATTAATAAATACATTGGTGATTCTGTGACAATTCATGGTGGTGGTATGGATTTGAAATTTCCTCATCATGAAAATGAAAATGCACAAAATAGAGCTTTAAAAAATCGTTCTTTAGCAAATATTTGATTACATATTGGAATGATTAATGTTAATAATGAAAAAATGTCTAAATCGTTAAATAATTTCATTTTAGTAAAAGACATTTTATTAAATTATTCATATCAAGCATTAAGATGATTCTTTTATCAAACAAATTATGCAAATCCACTAAATTATTCGGATTCAATAATGCAACAAATGGAAGATGAAATTAATAAAATTAAAAAAAGTATTTATGTTGCTCATTCCAAATTAATTTTTAATAATTACAAATTCAAAAAAAATAACAAATTAATTGAAGATGAATTTTTAAATAATTTAGAAAATAATTTAAACATCAACAATTGTGTAACAA
>CAMWRJ010000026.1 GCA_947176635.1 uncultured Mycoplasmataceae bacterium | reverse complement strand
CAAATAATCTTAATGAATTTGAAGAAAAATTAATTCTTAAATCTTCATTAATTTCAAAAAAAGATTTCATTTTGTTATTTAATTTTATTGATACATTATACAAAACATTATTATGTGCTGTTCTATTTCTTATTCTATTTAAAACGATCATTATTTTTGTAAATTGATCAATATTTCAAGATAAATTTCCATAACTATTTATTATCTTTTTTTGTAAATTTTTATTTAAATTTCTAAATATGAATATTAAATTTCCAAAAGTTCAAGATAAACTTAATGTTCAAATAGGAATATCTTCAATATTAGAATGATATTTTATAAATAAATTATCATTAATTTTATTTACATATTTTGTAATTTCACTTTTAAATTCATTAAATGGTATTTTTTCTTTAAACAAAATTTTAAATAATTTATCATCTATTTTAAATATTTTTCCATTTTTTTGTTTATATGTGAACATTTCTTCAGAAATTATATATGCTATTTTGTGTGATAATGTTCTTTCAATATTTTGAATTTCGCTTAAAATAATATCTGAAATCATTCTATCATAATCAAATAATTCAATTATTGATTCAAATGAAGAATCATAATCATATAAATTTTTTCTTCTATCAAAAGATTTAATAAAAGGATCATTATATCCATTAATAATCAATTGATAATTATATCTTTCTAAATATCATTTTGTTTTTGACACATTATTTATTTTCAAGTTTCTACATTTTAATAATTCTATTTGCTGTTCTATTGTTAAATGTTCTTTTTCTTTTTCATTTGCTTTCATAACTAATTTCCTATTCTAATAATGTTATTCTTATATGAATATTATATTGATTACAAAAAAATTACATTCTTAATTTTTTCTTATAATTTTTTTATATTTTTAGAATTATATAATTGTTTTTTTAATTATCTTTAGTTTGAAAGAAATGTTTTTTTGTTTAAAATTATTACAAAAACATGGACATCTTTAATATATTATATTTAATTTAAATTTTTTTTATAACGATTACATCTAATATGCACTGCTTGTAAATTACTTATTCTATCTGTTCCGCCTCTTGATTTAGGAATTATATGATCTATATTTCAAGCATATCTACTATTTCTTTGACTGATTTCACTTTCATGGTTGCCATATAATATTTTATAACCACAAATACCACATAATCTATGGTTATAAGCATTACAATCTTCAGCATCACAATCACAATATCTAGCATTGTCTCATATTTTTTCGATTTTAGCACTATATTTAATTTTTGACATTATTATTTTCCTCATCATTATTTCTAAAAAATTCTATAAGTGTGTAAAAAATTAGAAGAATTACCTAATTTTTATACATTAAATTTTATGTTTAATAAAAATGGAAAATTATAAAATAATCTTCCATATATTAGTTATTTTGTATTATTTGCTCTGTTTGAACTTTAATTGTTAATTTATTTAATGTCTTTGTTTCATTAGCTGATAAATTAGAATTATTATTTTTAATATATTTAATATTTATTTGTAATTGGTGTGTTTGATCATTAGAACCTTCAATACTTAATCAGTTATTACCTGTTGTAACATTAACAACATTTTCAATATAAATATTAATTTGATTAATTGTTAATATTGAACAATTAATTGCTAATGTTTCAAGAATATTATTAGTTTCTTGATTGTATTGAATATCAAATGAATTTTGTTTTAATATTAAATTAAAATATGAACTAGTATAAATTGATTGAGCATTATTAAATCATAATGTTAATGAATTATTTTGATTGTTTAATTGAGTATTATTTAACAATTTAAAGTTTGAAAATAAAATATTATTTTTAATGTTGAAATTATCATTTGTTGCTAATTCAAGTTTAGTACCAATTTTAAAGATTAATTCTAAACTAAAATAATATTCAAATTTATTATTTTTAAATTCTGGTTTAATTCTAATTTTACAATTTTCTAATTTTGATCCAAAATCGAATTCATTAGATTTAAAGTGCTCTAATAATTCATTTTGAATTTTAAAAACATCTTCAAAATTAGTCATTTGTTCTAATTGAGTATTAGTTGTATTTAATTTAGTATTAATTTTATTTAAAATTTCATTATTTAAATTAATTGGTTTTAATGGTGGCATTTGATATACTGTACTACAACTTGTGATTGCAATTGAACTACCAATTATTATTGGTAAAATTGCTATTGATGAAATTAATATTTTCTTTGATTTATTCATTAGTAATAATTCCTTTAATTTGTAAATTAGAAATTAAGGCTTCTTTTACTCCTTGAATTCCTATTCCACTATCTTTTATTCCAAGAAATGGAAAAATGTCTGGTCCTCTAGAAGGAGCTTTATTAATGTTAACTGTTCCACATTCTAATTCTAATGCTATTTTTTCAGCTAATACTTGATTTTGAGTAAAAATAGAAGCTTGTAAACCATAATTAGACATATTAGACAATTTTATTGCCTCATCTACATTTTTAACTTTAATGATTGGTAATACAGGACCAAATGATTCTTCTCAATTAATTTTAGAATCAATATCTAAATTATATAAAATAACAGGATATAAAATTTTATTATTGTGTTGTATTTTTTGATCTGTTTTAGCATGATGTTCTAAAGCATCATTAATTAATGATAAATTATAATCTAATGATTTTTGAGAAATTAATTCTGTAATGTTATTATTATCAGCACTTAATGCACTTCCAACTTTTAATGTTTTAACTTTTTTGTTTAATAATTTAATTAATGGTTCATAAATTTCTTCATTAGCTAAAACTCTTTTAATGGCAGTACATCTTTGACCATTATAACTAAATGCACCTTTGATGATTTCATTTGCTGTAAGTTCTAAATCTGCATCTTGTAAAACAATTGCAGGATCTTTACCGCCCATTTCTAAAACAATTCTTTTATTTGATGATGATTTTTGTATTAATTTACCTACTTTTGTAGAACCTGTAAAATTAATCATTTGTATTTCATTACTTTCAATTAATTTAGTACCTAACAAATTTCCATCGCCAACAATACAAGCAATTTCTCCATTAATAAAACCTGCTTCATAAAATAATTGACTCATATAAGCACCAGTCAAACTACCTTGAGTAGCTGGTTTATAAATTACACTATTTCCTGTAATTAATGCAGGTATTATTTTTGTGATTAATAAATTTAATGGATAATTAAAAGGACCAATAGCTAAAACTAAACCAATAGGTTGATAAATAAATTTACCAATTTTATTTTTAATATGGTGTTCTTTTTCAGTATAAATTAATGGATTATCTAAAAATTTTTCATATTCATTAATTGTTAGATCAATATATTCGATTGATCTATTTATTTCATCTAAACATTCTTTATAATTTTTAGCAATTTCTTTTAACATTAAATTAGCTATAAATTCAGAATTCATTTTTAATCTATTTCTAAAGTTTAAAATTAATTCTTTTCTTACAAAATATGGAGTGTCTTTTCAATCATAAAAAGCTCTTTTTGTATCTTTAATAATTTCATCAATTTCGATATCGTTAATTCTTGGTAAATATCCAATAATTTGATTATTTATTGGAGAATATATTTCAATAGGATTAGAAAAATTATTATTTAAAATTCCTTTTTGTAGGACTGAATAATTCATATTAATCCTTTCTAAAATTAAAAACAAATATTATAAAATAAATTTATTATTTTCAGTTTCTAAGTCAGTTCAAACACTAACTTGTACTTCACCAATATGTTGTTTTTCTAATAAAAACATACATAATCTACTTTGGCCTAATCCACCGCCAATTGTTAATGGTAATTGGTTATTCAAAATCATTTGATAATATAATGGTAAATTTTCTTTTTCATTAACATTTAAATTTGCTTGTTTAATTAATGAATCAGCATCTACTCTAATTCCTAATGACATTAATTCTAATGCTTTATTAGATTGTTCATGATAAACAATTAAGTCACCATTTAAACTTCAATTATCATAATCTTTTGCTCTTAAATCATGTCTTTCTGAAGTATTTTCAATATAATCACCTATTTGAGAAATAAAAACTGCTTTGTGTTCTTTAGCAATTAAATTTTCTCTTTCTTTGGAAGAAACATTAGGGTATAAATCATATAATTCTTTTGAAGTAATAAAATATATTTTCTTAGGTAATTTTTTAGTTAAATCTAAATATGTGCTATTAATTTTTTTCTCTAATTTTAATAAACATTTATAAAATTTTTCAACAATTTTATAAAGGAAATTTAAATTATAATTATGTTTTGATATAACTAATTCTCAATCTCATTGATCGACATAAATCGAATGACAATAATCTGTAACTTCATTTGCTCTAATTGCATTCATGTCAGTATATATACCTTCATTTTTCTTAAATTCATATTTTTTTAATGCAATTCTTTTTCATTTAGCTAATGATTGTACTACTTCTAATTCTTTATTTAAATGCTTAGGATGAAATTTCACAGATGGTTCAACACCTGTTAAATTATCATTAACTTCTAATTTTGCATCTAAAAATAAAGGAGCAGTAACTCTTGTTAATTTTAAAGATTTTTTAATTAATTTTTGGAAATAATTTTTTATATCTTCAATAGCAAATTGAGTATCTTTAATTGATATTTTAGGAATGTAATTCTTGTTAATTTTTAATTAATTTAACCTTATTTGAATATTCAAATCAATAACTAATAAGTGAAATAATAGATAATAATAAAGCTATGTAGTTAAATATATTTTGAATTGATCAATATCATCAATGATTTTCATTTTGATTTTGAATTCCAAAAAAGAAAACAACGATAATAGCAGTCATTTGAAAAATTGTTTTTAGTTTTCCTCAAATATTAGCTGGTATAACAATTTGTTTTTTTATAGCATTAATTCTAATTCCATCAATAATAATGTCTCTAATTAAAATAATTATTGGGATTCAAAAAGGGATATAATCTTTAAATGCTAAACAAAACAGTGTTGAATTTACTAAAATTTTATCAGCAATTGGATCTCAAAATTTTCCAAAATCAGAAACGCAATTATATTTTCTAGCAATATAACCATCTAAAAAATCTGTAAATGATGAAATTAAAAATAATAAAGCTGCTAAAAATATATTTAAATTTAATTTGATTTGTATATTTGAAAAATTAATTTGATAAATTAAAGGACCAAATTCAACTAAAATTAAAACAATAACAGCAGGTGCTAAAATTATTCTTAAAATAGTTAAAATATTTGGTACTTTTTTTATTTTAGAATTTAATTTGTCCATGATTTCTAGGGAACGGTATAACATCTCTAATATTGTTAATACCAGTAAAATACATAATTAGTCTTTCAAATCCAAGCCCAAAACCACTAGACATATAATAGCCATATTTTCTTAAATCAATATATCATGATAATGGAGTAATATCCATTTTTAACTCATTACAACGATTTAATAATTTTTCATATGAATCTTCCCTTTGTGAACCTCCAATTAATTCACCAATTCCAGGAACTAATAAATCAACCGCTGCAACTGTTTTATTATCTGAATTTTGTTTCATATAAAATGCTTTGATTTCTTTTGGATAGTTATAAACAAAAGTTGGTTTATTAAAATGAACTTCGCAAATATATTTTTCATGTTCACTTGCTAAATCCATTCCTCAAAAAATATTATTATCTTCAAAAACTACACCTTTTTTAAGTGCTTTTTGTAGTACTTCAATAACTTCTGTATAACTAATTTTTGCAAATTGATTTTTTAAAATACTATTTAATCTATCGTTTAATTCTGGTGTTAATTTATTAAAAAAATTAATTTCTTCTTCACAATTTTCTTTATAATCTTTTGCTAAAAAAACAATCATTTCTTGTATTAAATCGATAATACCATTTAAATCACAAAAAGCAACTTCTGGTTCCATCATTCAGAATTCAGCACCATGTCTTGAAGTATGTGATTTTTCAGCTCTAAATGTTGGACCAAATGTATAAACTTTTTTAAATGCTTGTGCGTAAGCTTCAGCTTGTAATTGACCAGTTACTGATAAACATGCTGTTCTACCAAAAAATGGTTCTTTATCATTAGTTGTAACATTAAAACATTCACCAGCTCCTTCACCATCATTTGATGTAATTATTGGAGAAGAAACTCAAACGAAATTTTTGTTATGAAAAAATTTATGAATTGCATTAGCTAACTCACTTCTTACTCTCATCACTGAAGAAAATGTAGTAGTTCTTGGTCTTAAATGAGCAATTTCTCTTAAAAATTCAACTGAATGTTCTTTTTTTTGTAATGGGTAATCCAAACTTGTTTCTTTTAAAACATCGATTGCTTGAGCTTTAATTTCAAATGGTTGTTTTGCATTTGGTGTTAATACTAAAGTCCCAACAACTTTAATTGCAGTGTGAATTCTAATTAAACTTAATTCTTTAAAATTATTTAATTCATTTGAATAAACAACTTGAATAGAATCAAAACTTGTTCCGTCATTTAATGATAAAAATCCAATTTTTGCACTATTTCTATTCTGTGTCTTATACACAGCTCCGAGC
This sequence comes from uncultured Mycoplasmataceae bacterium, assembly GCA_947176635.1. Taxonomy (GTDB): domain Bacteria; phylum Bacillota_I; class Bacilli_A; order Mycoplasmatales; family Mycoplasmoidaceae; genus Ureaplasma. Next base: position 30 of record CAMWRJ010000026.1, on the reverse strand, counting down.
CCACGAGACTAAGGCGAATCTCGTATGCCG